>JAOZGF010000199.1 GCA_027491845.1 Thermoproteota archaeon
AGAATTAAGCTTGCCGACAGGGAAGGGGAAATCACCGTTGTCCTGTGGGGCGACGCAGCTAAACTTGTTGAGGAGGCATCAATAAAGCCAAACACCGTCCTAAAGCTACAGAACGTCAGAGTAGAGAGAAATGATGACTTGAAGGAAGTGCATGCTTCAAGTTTCTCGATATTGGAAATGAATCCTCCTGACGCTCCAGCTGAGGTTTTGAGCTTCGAAGAAAAGGAAGTTTTTCCTCTAGCGATAAGGGACATAAACAATGGTTTAGAAGGATTAAACAATGTTGAGCTAGAAGGGAAAATTTCCGAGGTCTCATTGACAAAGAAATATGTTAAAAAGAACGGGTCTTTTGGCAGCGTTATGTGGTGTACGCTGACAGATGAAGAGGACAACAGGATAAGACTTGTAGTATGGGATGAAAGAACAAGGGACCTTTCAACTAAGGCTGTAGGGAGAAAGGTTAAGGTTATAGGAGGATACCTAAGAAAAAGTAAAAAAGGCTTCATTGAGATTCATGCAGGCAAAAAGAGTAAAATTCTTCTTTTATGAAGAGATATATTATGTGGCCTATGTGGCGGTGCTGGCGAAGTAAACGGTGGAAAGGCTCATGGGAAGAAGAAGGAGAAGACAAATAATTAGGAAACCTAAACCTAAGATCCCTGAGTTCTTCATATGCCCCGTGTGTGGGAGGCAAGGTGTAATGGTTACAATGGACAAGAAAAAGCAAAAGGCATACGTGAAATGTGCATACTGTGACTTGGAGGAAGAAGTTAGCATAAAACCAAGGTATGAGCCTGTTGACGCATACGCTAAGGTCGTGGACAAAGTTTCAGGGCAATAGTTTTTCAAATGTCTTCTTAAGGATTAGCCAGATAAATTGAAGAGTGTCGAGGAAAGGGTTAATTTTAGAAGAGTATCCTTCATATGTTGTTTTAATGTTTACTTCACCTATTCTAAACTTTTTTTTGGCTGTTTCAATCAAAATTTCGCTTTCAGCTATGTACCTTTCTGAGTTGAATTTTATCTCTTTTAGTACTTCTTTTTTGAAAGCCCTGAACCCTGACTGGCTGTCACTTACCTTTACCCCGAAGAATCTAAGCAGAAGGGTTGTTATCTTGTTTGATAAAACCCTTTGCAGAGGCATTTTTGTTTTTTCTCCGAGAAATCTTGAACCAATGACGACGTCAAATCCTTCATTGATTTTCTTGATAAACAACGGGATTTCCTGCGGGTCATGTTGGCCGTCAGCGTCCAACGTTATTATGATGTCTCCGTTCAAGTTTAAAGCATGTTTAAACCCTGTTTTTAAGGCAGCCCCTTTCCCTCTGTTTTTTAAGTGTCTAACCACTATGGCTCCTGCGTCCAATGAATTTTCAAGTGTTTTATCAAGGGACCCGTCATCTATGACTATCACGTCATCCACGTGTTTCAGGGCTTTTCTTACAACTTCACCGACCTTTTCTTCCTCATTATAGGCAGGTATTATGCAAATTTTTTTCACTTTCCTACATCCTCCCAGTAGGAGGCTTAATACACATGATTTTTTTAGTTGACTTTTTAAGGGAGTAGTGGTGTTGAGTTAGTCAAGTAAGGGTAGGTTGAAGGCAAAATATAAATTTAGGATACAGTAGATTGAGGGTATGGATTACAAATGTCGGATGAAAAATATTTTTCAATGCTTGAGAAAAAGGTTAGCGAGTTATATGAGATAGCGAGACATGCGAGAAAAAAGGGATTGGATCCTGAAGATCACCCTGAAATAATAAAAGCCAATGACATGCCTGAAAGGGTTGAGAACATCCTTAAAATAGCTGGTTTGTCCAGCAGGATAAGGCAGCTTTTCAATGAAGGACTAAATAAGATAGAAACTGCTTTTGTTTTGGCTAAAGAAATTGTTGAAGGCAGGTTTAAGTCTTTTTCAGATGAAAAAGCCCTTGAAATAGGGTTGAGAGCGGGCTTAGCCGTGATGACAGACTGCATAACTTCTTCCCCCTTGGAAGGGATTTCCACTGTAAAAATAAAGAGGAACGAGGATGGATCACGATATGTAGCTGTTTACTATGCAGGACCCATAAGGACTGCAGGAGGCACGGAAGCCGCCTTAACAGTCTTCCTGGCAGACTACTTAAGGAGCGTGATGTTCCTTGACAAGTTTAAACCTAAGGAAAGCGAAATAAACAGATATGTTGAGGAAATGGCCCTTTACTACAGGTACAGTGTGGCTTCAAGGTTCCAATATCTTCCTTCTCCAGAGGAAATTAGAGAGATAGTCACCAATTCCTCCATCGAAATAACTGGTCCGCCCACAGAACAATATGAGGTTTCCTCTTACCGAGACCTGAAAAGAGTTGAAACCAATAGGGTTAGAGGAGGAGCAATGATCGTCATTGAGTGTGTGGCGCAGAAAGCCAGTAAAATCAGTGATATTTTAAGCAGGCTCCCCCCAGCCCTCCAGCCTGAAGGCATAAGTTGGATGAACCGCCTTAGGAGTTCAGGTAAAGAAGCAATGCGGGCAGAGAGTTTGGAAGAGGAGTTAGAGGAGGAATTAGAAGAGACAGTTTTTTCATCATCGGTTAAGCCAAATGAAAAATATATGGATGAAATGGTTGGCGGAAGACCTGTCTTATCTGACCCCAGCAAATTCGGAGGTTTCAGGCTTAGGTATGGGAGAGCGCGAAACACAGGTCTTGCATCTGTAGGCGTTAACCCGGCTACAATGTTCCTGCTTAACGGCTTCATAGCGGTTGGAACACAGGTTAAGATAGAAAGGCCAGGGAAAGCAGCTGTTATAATGCCTGCTTCATCCATTGAAGGGCCCCTTGTTAAATGTAAGAATGGAGAGGTTTTAAGGGTTAACACGGTAGAGGAGGCCGTTAAGATTGCGCCTAAAGTTGAACGAGTGCTTCAGTTGGGAGACGTCTTGATTTCTTTTGGAGATTTCCTTGAGAACAATCATCCAGTTCTCCCTTCAGGGTATTGCGAGGAATGGTGGGTTCAAGATGTTTTGAAGGCCCTTGAAGGAAAGGGGA
>JAOZGF010000200.1 GCA_027491845.1 Thermoproteota archaeon
CATTACAAGAAAGCCCAGTTACAGCTGGTTGAAATTCCTTCAACAATCCTCTACTCAAGCAAGGCTGCATCTGAATACTCAACCATAATAAGGAGCTCTGACGGTTTAATGCTGGTTATAGATCTCACCAGGGACCCTGTAAAGCAAGTTGAAAAAATCCTTTTAGCGCTGGACAACATGGGTGTTAAGGTTAACACGGAGAAACCAAGGGTTACGGTGGAAAAAACAGGTGGCGGAGGAATACAAATAACAGGTGCAGATTTTTTCCAGGGGGAAATCAGCGAACTGAAAGAAGTAATTAGGGAGAGAGGGTATCAAAATGTTTCCGTCAAAATCTTTGAACCAGTAAGCCTTGAAGGGTTCGTTGACGCCTTAGATAGTTCAATAAAATACTTAAAGGCCTTCATAATAGCGAATAAAGGCGACCTACCCGGTTCAAGGCAGGCGTTCAACGCCTTACAGGAACAATATGGAGGAAGGTTCAACTTACTGCCTGTTTCAGCTGAAAAGAAAATCAACACGGAAAGAATAGGCGGCCTCATAATGGCCTCATTAAACCTGATAATGGTCTATACTAAGCCCCTGAACAAGCCGGTTAGCGAAAAACCGATTCTACTGTCCAAGGGGTCAACGGTCAAAAGCCTTGCTAAAAAAATTGACAGGGACTTTGTAAAGTATTTTGATTATGCGAGAATTTGGGGGAGATCCGTTAAACTTCCCGGAGAAAAAGTTAAAATGGATCACTTACTTGAAAACAACGACATTGTGGAAATCCACTTAACACAACAAGTTAAAAATAGATGAGAAAGGCTATTTCCTCAGTTTAAGCAGAAGACCTGCGGCAGCCAGTTTCAATGGATGGAAAACGCTTGAATGTGGAGGGTAATAAACGAACTCTGACCCGAATAACTCCTCAACACTCACCTTCTTCTTCAAAAGCAGGGAGGAAACATTGATTATTTCACGCACCATTGCGTCACCGTAAGCCTGAACACCAAGTAATTCACCGTTCTTTCTTGCAACAACCTTAACAGTCACTTTCTCAGGCTTCAAAAGTTTCTCTTTAACCCAGCCGACAACTTTGAGGTCAACGGTCTCAATATTGTTCCTCTCAGCATACTCCTTAGTTATGCCGGCGCATCCGAACTCCATGTCTGAGACATGGGACATAAAGGAAGGTATTCCTCCCTCATACTTTTTCTCTTTACCAACGGCGTTTAAGCCAGCTATTTCGCCTTGAACCCTCGCTGTACTTGCAAGCATGGGTATAACAGTGTCATTGACCAGAGGATGCCTGCATTCAGCGCAATCTCCCGCTGCATATATGCCATCAACACTGGTTTCAAGCCTTTCATTAACGAGAATCCCTCCATATTTACCTATCCTCAAGTTTGCTTCAGCGGCAATGGATGAATTAGGCCTGACACCTGTCGCTATCAAAACAATGTCTGCTGAAATTTTTTCCCCATCAACCACAACAGACTTAACCCCGCCGTCACCCCTTATTTCCTCTATTTTTTTGCCTAAAATAACGTTAATTCCTTCATCCCTCAACTTTTTCTCAACAAACCTTGACACGTCTCTGTCAAGTTTACCTGGAAGAAGTGAGTCCATCAGTTCAACCAATGAGACATTTAAACCCCTCTTCTTAAGGGCCCAGCTCACCTCTATCCCGGCGAAGCTTCCACCTACCACAACAGCTTCCTTGGATTTTTCAACAGCCCTACTTATTTCACCGCACCTTGATGGGTCAGTTATGCCGTATACTCCCTTCAAATTTACTCCAGGGACACTTGGTATGAAAGGAACAGCTCCCATACACAAGATGAGCCTGTCAAACACCACTTCCTTTGCTTCACCTTTGCCTTTTTCCTTAATTTTCAGGACCCTATTATCCGCATCAAGCGACGTTGCCTCGTAGTTTTCGAGAACCTTAAACCTAAGCATTTTCTTCGAAACAGGCTCAACAAGCTTTGAAGCCTCTATTTCCCCTGCTAAAGCAAATGGAATGAGGCAGGGATGCCTAATAACTGCTTTATCCTTCTCCACGACAGTTATTTCTACGTTTCTGCCGTAGGTTGAAGCTGTTGAGGAAGCAGCGTAACCAGCTGTTCCAAACCCAACCACAACTATTTTCTCCATTTTTCCAACCTTCCT
>JAOZGF010000205.1 GCA_027491845.1 Thermoproteota archaeon
ATTGCGTTTCCACCTTAAGGCGTCCAAACATCCTCGGCTTTCCCGTACACTTCCCTTAACACATCAGCCATTTCACCGACAGTCGCCCCTGCCTCGACAGCCTTTATACAGAATGAAACCAGGTTCAGGTTTTTCTCTGCAGCTCCACGGAGCTCCTTAAGTTTTTCATTAACTCTTTTTTTGTCCCTTGACTCCTTGAACTTTTTCAATCTCTCCACTATGACTTTCTCTGTTTCTTCTTTCACTTCAAACACGTTTATTTTAGGCATTGTTTTCTCAAAGAAAAGGTTTTCACCAACTCTAATTAATTCACCCTTTTCAACCTTCTTTTGGTATTCGTATGCTTGCTTTGATATGATCGACTGCATGTATCCTTTCTTTATAGCCTCTATAGCTCCACCCATTTCATCTATTTCCTCTATTATCCTGAAGTACTCCTTCTCTATTTCGTCTGTAAGTTTTTCGATGAAGTATGACCCTCCTAGGGGGTCAACTACCCCTGTTATCCCTGATTCGTAAGCGACGATTTGCTCTGTTCTGAGAGCTAGCTTAATGGCTTCATCCGTTGGTATTGCATATGCCTCATCATAGCATTGTATGTTCATGGCCTGCACCCCTCCAAGAGCTGCAGCCATGGCTGAAATTGTTCCTCTCACTATGTTGTTGAGCGGTTCAGCCCTAGTCATGTTCACCCCGCCTGAACCCACGAATATTCTCATCATGAGCGACCTCCTGTTTTTCGCTTTGAATCTTTCCTTCATTATTTTCGCCCAAGCCCTTCTTGCAGCCCTGAAGCCGCAGATTGCCTCGAAGAAATCGGGGCCGGAAACACAGTTCCAAACAGAGATGTTAAAGGCGAAATCATCTATGGGAAGCCCCCTCTTCAACATTTCCTCCACATAGGCTATCGCGTTTGCAAGGCTTAGCCCGAAGGCTGTGACGAAGTTTGCCCCTGCCTCCTGAATGTGGAACTGGCAAACTGTGATCGGCTGCCATCTAGGCATGGTCCTCACACAATACTCCATGACGTCACATGTCAACTTTAAGGAAGGCTCTAACGGGTAAATGAAGGCGCCCCTAGAAATAAATTCCTTCAGTACATCGTTTTGACAGGCACCCCACAATTTGTCAGGCGTCAAACCCCTTCTTTTAGCTTCAGCAATGTGTATGGCTAACATAAATATTGAATTTGCGTTTGCCTGTATGTGAACGCTAATTTTGTCCATGGGTATTCCGTCGTATAGTATTTGGTATTCTTTCAAGTTGCTTATGGATACTCCAACCTTGCCCACTTCTCCCCTGGCAAATGGGTGGTCTGGGTCGTACCCCATTTGCGTGGGTAGGTCAAAAGCTATGCTTAAGCCTGTCTCTCCATGTTTCAAAAGGTATTTGAACCTCTTGTTGGTTTCCTCGGCGGTCCCGAAACCTGAATACTGTCTCATGGTGAATATTCTTGACCTATACATGAGAGGATATATTCCCCTGGTGTAAGGGTACTCTCCTGAAAAATTCAGGTCTCTAAGGTAGTTTAAATCCTTAATATCAAGAGGCGTATAGATTCTCTTGAGTTTTAATCCTGAAAAAGACGTGAACTCCTTCTTTCTCTCAGGCGCCTGAGCAAGAGACCTTTTAACCGTTGTCTCCTCCCATTCCCTCATTTTTTCCTCTATTTCCCTAATAGACTTTTCTTTAAACAAAGCTGTCAACCCCGACTTAACGTTTTCCAAACCCTTTTTATTTCACTATTCTTTTTAAAATAATAAATTAAAAAGATTTTAATCCTCCTCTTTAAATAGCTGTAACCAAGGCTAAAGGTTAATTTTTCTTTGTCGTAAAAATTTTTTTCTCTCCGGAGGTCTCCCAATGGATTTTGAGTTCACAGAGATCCAGCAATTGTTTAGGGAGAGCACCAGAAAATTTGTTGAGAAAGAGATTAAGCCAATAGCTGATGAAATAGACAGGAAAGATGAGATTCCGCCTGAACTATTTAAAAAGATAGCTGACGCAGGTTTCTTCGGTTTAAGGTATCCTGAAGAATATGGCGGATCCAACGCCGACACTGTTACGTTCTGTATTTTTTGCGAAGAATTTGCAAGGGCCTCAATGAGTGTCGCCTTCCAATCCACAATGCAAGCCTTCCAGTCAACCGATTTCATCTATAAGTATGGCTCAGAGGAAATCAAGGAGGAATACCTTGTTCCAGCTATAAAGGGTGAAAAGATCGGGGCCTTCGCCCTGACAGAGCCAACAGGAGGAACGGATCTGTCAAGGCTTAGGACGACTGTGAGAGTTGAAGGGGATGAATGCGTCATTACTGGAAGTAAAACTTGGGTTACCAATGGGCCTATAGCTGATTTCTACATTATCGGCGCTATGGCAGATAAAACAAAGGGTTTCTGGGGAATAGATTTCATCGTTGTGGACAGGAAAACGCCAGGCTTATCTATAGGAAAAAAAATAGATAAGATGGGGATGAGAGGGCTTAGGTCCTGTGAAATAGCATTGGATGAATGCAAGGTTCCGTTAAAATATGCATTGGCGGGAATTAACGAGGGTAGGGGAGGGAAATACTTAAACGGAATCCTTGCAGAGATAAGGGTTATAACTGGCGCTCTTGGCCTCGGCCTCATTGAAGCAGCCCTAGAGGACTCAATAAACTTTGCCAAGGAAAGAATAGCTTTTAAGAGACCCATAAGTAAGTTTCAAGGGATTTCTTTCAAGATCGCTGAAATTGCAACGGACTTGGAGGCAGCGAAACTCCTTGTTTATTACGTGGCTTGGTTAATGGACAAGGAAGGAAGAGAATCACCTAAATGCGTTAAGTATGCCGCTATGGCTAAGAACTTCGCATGTGAACTTGCACAGAGAGCTGTTGATTACGCTAGAAGAATATTTGCGTCCCTCGGCTACTCAACGGAGCTTCCGGTTAACAGGTATTACAGGGACGCGGGATCGCTTTTGTTGGGGGGCGGAACAACAGAAATAAATAATGTTGTTATAGCTAGGGAATTAGGTTTGTAGAGGTTTTCGTATGGCTGAAGAAAAAAGGTTTAGGCTTGGTTTCGACGTAGGAGGGACTTTCACTGACTTGGCAATCGTGGATGAAGAAACTGGAGAGATAAGGATAGTAAAGGTTCCAACAACCCCTGCCGAGCCGTCTATAGGGGTTTTCCGTGGACTTGAAAGAATACTTAAGGAAAACGGTGTTTCAGCGCAACAATTAACCGTTGCAGTTCACGGGACAACGCTTGTAACTAATACTGTGATAGAGAGAAAAGGGGCGAAAACAGCCTTGTTAACAACTAAGGGCTTTAGGGATGTGTTGGAGATAGGTCGTGAAAGGAGGGTAACCCAGTATGACATATTTGAGGAAAGGCTTCCTCCCTTGATTCCAAGGTACCTCAGGAAGGAAATAAAGGAAAGAACCCTGTTTGACGGAACAATCTTGGAACCGGTTAATGAAGAGGAAGTGAAAGAGTTAACAGGAAAACTTGTTGAAGAGGGAGTTGAATCAATTGCAGTTTGCCTTCTCCATTCCTATGCGAACCCCACGAACGAAAAAAGAGTTGAAGAAATAATTAGAGAAAATTTTCCAGGTCTCTGGATATCCCTTTCCTCAGAAGTCCTGCCTAAGTGGAGGGAGTATGAAAGGACGTCTACGACTGTGGTAAACGCCTACACAATGCCCAGGACACATAAGTACATGGAGAAAATAAAGAAC
>JAOZGF010000171.1 GCA_027491845.1 Thermoproteota archaeon
GACAGTCTGAACCAAGTTATAGCTTCGACAAGGTCCGGGTCAGAAGTTTGCAAAAGCGAGATCGTGCAGCCAGTGCAACCTGATCCCTGTATCCAGGCTACATGAACCTTCCTTTCAGCTGCTAATGCCAGTGCTTCAATCACATGTGGCTTATATATTCCAAGTGCTGTTAGTGCCCCTACCGAAGTGATTGTCTTTATGAAGTCTCGTCTCGTGAACTTCAAATCTATCTCTCCATTGGTTTTAAGGAAAAAGAGTTTTGGTATAAATGGGTTATAAAATCGTGTAGTATTTAAATTTTTATTCAGAAAACCTTTGTAACGGATTTACGGATAAAAACGCTACTTCTCCGCCTTTTTTTATTTATTTTTCTAACTTCAACGCTTTTTAACTTATTAAAATTAAACCAATACACTGCAAAGAGTTTAGATTTTTAAACCACACTGAAATTTGTCCACCGTGGAGGGAGCGAAAAGAATGGTTTCACCCGCACCATTCTTTTTCGTCCTAGGGATTGCTTTTCCGTAAAAGCTTCATTCTAACTATCTTCACCCCCCTCCCATTAACGATTTTTGTGCCAAGAAAGCCGCATTTCGGACATTTTAAGGGAATTAAAGGGTTTAATCCTCCTAACTGGGTTGTTTTAAGAGGTAAGGACGTTGTTTCACCCACAAAATTACATTTTGGACAATAAATTTTGCCTTTTTCCCTTACCACTTTAAACCTGCATTTTTCAGCCTTTGTCTTCTGCGAAATTGTTTGAAGGGCTAGAAGTAATTGTTCCCCTACAACACAGGAGAATTCCCCTATAGATATTATGACTTCAACGATCCTTTCAGCTTTCTTTTCATCCGCTATCCTCATTACTTCTTCCATGATGGATGATGCAACCGCCAATTCATGCATTTGACTTTTTCTTCCCTAATCTTATAGCTTAAGTGCCTTAATAAGTTCTTCAATCCCTTTTCCTTGAACAACGCTTATGGGCAAGGTCCTTACGTGAGGATTAATTGTTAATGCATCTCTCATGAGTTTTCCAACGTTTACGCCCATTGCCTCCGCCAGATCTATTTTATTTATCGCCAGTACATCTGCCTCCTTCACCATTATGGGGTGCTTAATTATCATGTAGGGGCCCTCGGTTACGCTGACAATCACCAGCTTTAAGTGTTCTCCTAGGGGGAAGTCAGCCGGGCAAATGAGGTTCCCCACGTTTTCTATAAAGATCAAGTTTGTTTCATCTAGGTTTAGTTTTTTAATGGCTCTCTTAATCATTAAGGCATCCAAGTGACAGCCCCTTCCAGTATTTATTTGTATTGAAGTTGCACCGGCATCGCTAAGCCTTTTAGAGTCTATGTCCGTTGACACGTCTCCAGCAATGACGGCTATCTTATACTTTTCTCTTAACCTTTTAATTAGTTCTTGTATCACACTTGTTTTACCTGATCCAATGGATCCCATGACGTTTATTACCTTTATCCCGTGTGAATCAAATGTTTTCCTGTTTACGTCGGCAAGCTTCTTGTTTACGTCGAGCAGGTCTTGTTCAACTTCTATGTCAAGTATTTCTCCTTCCTCTACAAAGATTGTTTCAGTAGGTGGCAACTGTTCACACCCTTAACTCTTTCAGTCAGAAAGTGTAAATGCTTTTATTTATTTCCTCTAAAAAATATTGTGTTTAGGAAGGGAAGGGTGTCTTTCATTGTGCCTAGCTGTTCCAGGAAAGGTGTTGGAAGTTAGAGGTGAAAAAGCAATCGTTGATTTTGGAGGAATCAAGAGGGAAGTAATGGTTTCATTTTTGGATGACGTAAGGACAGGTGATTACGTTATTGTGCATGTTGGGTTTGCAATTCAAAAGTTAACTGCTGAGGAGGCAGCTGAAGCCATTAAGGATTTAAAACAAATTATTTCTTAAGGTTAGTAAGCCTAGGCCTCTCACCGAATTTGTACCAGATAAAACAGGTTCCCTCCAGCGAAACCATGCAGGGTCCAAGCGGGCTCTCAGGCTTACATTTCCTCTTGAATAAAGGGCATTGGTCGGGATATATTTCCCCCAGGACAACTTTATCACATGAACACCCTGGAGGCATCTCGCTTCCTCCAGTTTTCCTTTTTAGGCCGTACTTGCTGATGGCGTCCAAGTACGAATACTTCCCTTTTATTTGGTAGCTTGACCTAGGAACAACTCCAATTCCCCTCCAATCACATTCATCCACACAAAAAACTTCCTCAATGATTCTTAGGGCTCTTTCATTCCCATTTGGTTTTACGCTTCTCACGTATTCGTTCTCCAGCCTAGCTTCCCCTGTCCTTATTTGTTTTATTATGAGGTAGATGCCTAAAAGGACGTCAAGAGGCTCAAAACCTGCTACCACAACGGGAATGTTTTTTTCAGCTACAAATTGCCAAGGCTTTGATCCTATGATAGTTGAAACATGTCCCGGAGCAATTATGCCATCTATCCTGGCTTTTCTCTCTTCAAGCAAATACCTTAATATGGGTGGAGTAAGCCTTAGGGATGTTAAAACAGCGAAATTGGTTAAATTGTTTTTTAATATGCTGTATGCTACGGCTGGAGCGGTTGTTTCAAATCCCACGGCGAAAAAAACAACTTCCCTTTCCCTGTCCTGTTCAGCTATTCTAACCGCATCAATAGGACTGTAAACAACTCTAACATCTGACCCCTCTGCCTTAACTTGCCACAGGCTTTTTCTAGTCGAGGGAACTCGCACTATGTCTCCAAATGTTGCTATGACAACTTCTCTTTCCTCAGCAAGCTTTATTGCAGAATCTATGTCGTGTGTTGAAGCAACACAAACAGGGCAGCCTGGACCTGACACTAGTTCCACATTGTTTGGCAACATTGATCTAATGCCGTAGCTACTTACAGTGTACTCGTGGGTGCCGCAGAAATGCATTATTTTAATGTGAAACCCGGGGTTAACTTCGTTTATTTTCTTGGTAACCTTAACCGCCAAGTCCTTGTCCCTAAACCTTAACATGCCTATGGTTTCTCTCCCTCCTCTACCATGGAAAAGCTTAAG
Organism: Thermoproteota archaeon; assembly: GCA_027491845.1. Lineage (GTDB taxonomy): Archaea > Korarchaeota > JAOZGF01 > JAOZGF01 > JAOZGF01 > JAOZGF01. Next base: position 3,045 of record JAOZGF010000171.1, read on the forward strand.
TGATTGATTGCTTTTTCTAGGATGGAACGGCAAATTGATATTTCCCTCTCTTATTTAACTTTTTACAGAAAGTTTAAGTTAAAAAGGGGGATGAAGTCCATGGATGAAGGGGAAAAATTAATCACGTTATCACATGGCGCCGGCGGAGAACTAACCTTAAAAATCATAGAAAAAATTTTTCTCAGAAGGTTTTCACTGAAAAATGCGTTGAATGGAGTGGGTTTAGAGGCCCTAGATGACGGTGCTTCCATTAAGGTTGAAGGCAAGGAAATAGTTTTTTCAATAGACAACCACACGGTCGATCCAATTTTTTTCCCTGGCGGAAACATAGGGAGCCTTGCTGTAGCTGGTTCAATAAATGACGTGGCTGTAATGGGTGCTAAGCCAGTTGCAATGCTAAATGCCATAACAGTTGAGGAAGGATTCCCTGTAAAGTGGCTTGAGGAAATTGTGGATTCAATGAACAAGACAGCTGAGGAAGCAGGCGTTGCAATGGTTTCAGGCGACTTCAAGGTCATGCCTAAAGGCAAACTAGACAAGATCACCATTGCAACCTGCGGGATCGGGGTTGTTATAGGTGAAAGAGCGATCCTTGATTCAGGGGCTAGACCGAGGGACAAAGTTATTGTTACAGGCACAATCGGAGACCACAACATCGCCCTCCTCTCCAAAAGAGAAAACCTGGGCTTCGAAACTTCCATAACATCCGACGTAGCCCCAATATGGGATGTCATTGAGGCTGCGTTAAAAGTGGGGTCCATCCATGCAATGAAGGACCCTACCCGAGGCGGGTTATCGCAGGCATTGAACGAAATAGCTGAAAAGTCAGGTGTAAGCATTTGGGTTGAAGAAGAAAAGATACCTATTAAGGACGGGGTTCAGGCTGCTGCTGAAATGCTTGGGTTAAACCCATACGAGCTGTTAAGCGAGGGAAAGGCTATAATCATAGCTGAAGAAAGTAAAGCAAATGAAATATTAAGTGAGATCAGGAAGACACAGCATGGCAGGGATGCGGAAATAATTGGCGAGGTTAAACCAACTAAGCCAGGATATGTCTTTCTTCAAACCATTACGGGGGGGGTCAGGGTGCTGGAAAAACCAATCGGCGAACCGATCCCAAGAATATGCTGAACCTTGACATCCAGCCTATTTAACCCAGGAAAGCCGCAACAGCAGCTTGACCAAAAGCGATACCCCCGTCTCCAGGCGGAACCCTCCTGTGAAAATACGCCTTCACATCTTTTTCGCTTAAGACGCTGAGTATTCCTTTAACGATGTGGTCATTCACGGATGCTCCACCTGACACAACAACTTTGTCCACGCCCTTCCCTAAACATTTCAGGGCGATTTCCGCCAGAGAAGCCCCTACAAGCCATTGAACGGTGAAAGCAACATCCTCCACCCTGACCGAACCAATGCTCTCTAAAACTTTCTCCAGCATTTCAGAGGTGTCAGCCACCCATACTTCACCGTTCTTCTTTACAGGTAAACTTATGAAGTCGTTAAGCCTTCCCCCAACTGCTGCCTCTTCCAACTTTATGGCTGGTTCACCTTCAAAGTTCCTTTTCAAGCAAACTCTAAGCAATGCCGAGACAGCGTCAAGAATCCTTCCAGTGCCAGACGACAACGGGTAACCGCTGAAGCCATGCCTAAGAATCAATCTTAATTCTCTTTCACCATACCTAAGGCCATCGGCTAACTTGTTTTTCATTATAAATTTACCTATTTCTTCCTTAGACATAAAAGTTGAAAGAATTCCCATCAACATTCTTACAGGGTATTTTACGGCTAGATCTCCTCCAGGCATAGGTTGATAACGAAGCCTCCCCTTAACCTGGAAACCCTCATAATCACCTAGGAGGACCTCTCCCCCCCACATTTTCCCGTCAAGCCCATAACCTACTCCGTCCATGACTATGGCCACAACCTTTTCGTTCATAAAGCCATGCTCGGCCATGCAGGAAGCCATATGGGCGTGATGGTGCTGAACCCTAACCAACTTAACCCCTTTTTCCTCTGAAAACTCCCTAGCAATCCTAGTGGTTAAGTATCGCGGATGCATGTCGCAAGCTAACACGCAATCCGACATATTCAGCCTGTAACTTTTCAGTAAGAAGTTTATTGCCTCCTCTAAAAACACTGCGTTCTCATACTCACCCATGTCCCCAAGGTATTGAGTGGATACAACATGGTTTTGAAAGGCTACCGCAGCCGTGTTGGAAAGCTCTGCTCCAAAGGCCACCACAGGTTTTTTGAAGTGAAAGGGCGTGTTTATCCATGTTGGAACAAATCCTCTGGACCTCCTGAGGAAAACAGGCTGATTATTCGTTAACCTTATCACGCTGTCATCACACCTATTAACTATTTTCCTGTCATGTAGAAGGAAGTAATCAGCATACTCCCTCAACAAGCTAAGCGCCTCATCATTGGTTTTACAGATGGGCTTATTTCTAGGGTTACCGCTTGTCATAACCAAGAAGCCCTTTCCAGTTTCCCTTAAAAGCAAGTAATGAATAGCTGAGTAAGGAAGCATTATTCCTAGGGTCTTCATTTCAGGAGAAACATATTTAGACAGTAACTCAACATTTCTCTTGTAAGCTATGACTATCGGCCTCTCAGGTGAAAGCAGGATCTTTTTTTGAACAGTATTAAGAATGCACAGTGACTCTGCAGTTTTCAAGTCAATTGACATTACTGCAAAAGGCTTTTTCGGCCTCCTTTTCCTCTTCCTCAAGGTGTAAACAGCCTCGTCATTGCCTGCGTCAACAGCCAAATGAAAACCACCTATCCCCTTCACGGCTAAAATGTTTCCCTCCTCCAAGAGCT
>JAOZGF010000211.1 GCA_027491845.1 Thermoproteota archaeon
TGTTATGTATCCTCTTTTGTATGCTTCGGAGACCAGCCTGTTTTGGTTGAAAAACCATTTTTCTATTTCTTCTATTCTTGAGGTTTTGAGTGCTTCAATGAATTTCAATGGTGAGTATATTCCTAGGAGTTGTTTTACGTCAAGCGGCTTTACCCTTTCTTTCACTATCCTCATATAGGTTTCTTCGGGTTTCCTGTGGAAGTCAAGTATTAACTTGGAGAATTCTTCATAGTTTTTAATGTTTTTTAGGGTTGCCCATTTGAGCAGCATGCTTTTCCTCCTTATTTCCTCAATTGAAATTATGTCTTTGAAGAACTCTGACCCCTGGAAAAGCTGTGTGTCGCGGTCTTCTGAGTACTTGAAAACGTCTTTGAACACGGGTTCCTCATATATTTCCAGGAGCTCTGTAACCCTTTTAACTCTCCTGATGAAGCCTATTTCCCCGACTTTCTTTTCAATCAACACTATTGTGTTTAGGTTGTTTATCATCATGGGAGGTATGCTCATGGGCGTTGACTGCAGCCTCCTTATTGATGCTTCGGGCGAGGTTGCGTGGAGGGTGCTCCAGCAACTGTGTCCGATGGACATCGCCTGGAAGAGTGTGTAGGCTTCCTTGTCCCTGATTTCACCCACGGCAATGTAGTCAGGCCGTTGCCTCAACGCCACCTTAAGTAGGTCGTAGAGGTCTATTCTCCCGTATCTGCCGTTTCTATCTATGATTGGCCCGAAACCGTCCCTGGTAACGTTGGCAACCCAGTTTTCAAAGGGTAGCTTGAGCTCCCTTGTCTCCTCTATGGTAACTATTTTTGTTTCAGGCGGAATACCTATCATTAAAATAGTGTTAAGCAGCGTTGTTTTTCCTGCACCTATTTCCCCGATCACAAGCCCTGTTTTTCTGTTTTCGATGCAGTGCCACAGGTAGGCTAGCACGTCGGAAGAAACCGTTTCGTTTTCTATGAGTTCGGTTGGCACGAAGGGAACCTCAGGAAACTTTCTTATTGTAAAGGTTGTTCCGCCGGTTACTTCCTTACGGAAGGTGGCTTCTACACGGCTTCCGTCTGGAAGACTGCATTCAAGTATTGGTTGAGCAACTGTTATTTGTTTTCTTGCGAGTTGGGCGATCCTTATGACGAAGTTTTCAAGTTCTTCTTCACTGAAAACTATGTTTGTCTTTATTGGGCCGTGTCTCTTGTGGTGAACAAAAAGGGGTTTGTGGGGTCCGTTGCAGGAAATGTCCTCTATTTCTGGGTCCTTCATTAACGGATCTATTTTTCCGTACCCTAGGAAGTCTCTGAATAGGTAGTAATTAACTATTTTTTCATGTTCCAGTGGTGTTAACGTTATTCCATATCTTTTAAGTACGTCTAACACTTTCTCATTTAAGTAATCCTTTACTTTGTCTTCCCCTAATTCCTTAATGTTGTTAACCAATGTAAACCTGAGTTTTTCCTTTATCTTCACCAGGATTTCCTTTTCAGTCGGGCTTAAAATGGGTTCTAGAACATAGAGTCTTCTCTCCTTACTTATCTTGTCTATTCCTATAAAAATATGTACGTAGGGCTCTACACTATAAAACTCTTCACTTTCAAAATTTTCCTTTACCTTGAACAGTTCCCTGTGTATTTCCCCTATAACTTCTTCTTTAAGTGAGGTTAAAAGATTGGGGTGAAATTTTTCTTTTTTTCGGAAAAAAATCATTTTTTTTCCTCTTAAGGTTTCAAACCTAGAAAGTGAGTTTTGTTAAAAGGTGTTTGCTGTGATTAAACCACTAAAAATGTCTGTTTTTTAAAAAGTTGCATGTTCCTCTTAAACTTTGTCCTGTTTTCATGGTGAAATTAAAAGGCTTGTAATTCAGGGAGCAACACGTTAAAACCGTGACTGGATTTATATAAAAAAAGGGGATGAGGAAGAGTTTCCCGGCTAAATTCTCCATGGAATCCATGGGGTGAAAAGTATTCCTCCAAATAGGTAGGTTATTGCGGCGTAAAGGCTTGCTATTAGCATGAGCACTTGGATTATCGTGATGATTATTGCCTTCACTGCATCTGTCTTAAAGAATGTTTTTGCAGCAAGCCAGGTTAAGTAGTAGCTCCAGCATGATATTAGGAATTGGATTAGCGGGCCTGCATAGGGTATTAGGAGCCAAGGTATTATGTTGAAGATTGTTGGGGCTCCAGCGAATGCAAACATTTTTAGCAGGGGTTGAATTGCCGGGATAGTGATGCTTATTTCTCTTCCATGTAGTGCGCAGCCTATTGCGTATGAGATGAGCGTTAGGATTCCCCATATTATTATCGCGATTATTGGCCCTGCTATGAGGTAACCCAGGGTTGAGAATAGGGCTGTTGTGGTGAAGAAAGTGGCTAGAGGCCTGGCAAACGGAGTTATGAGGTACATTGTGGCTATAACGCTTATTACTCCCCCTATGGCTCCCATGAACGCTATTATTGCCACGGCAACCAAACCATTTGTCCAGCTCATTTCATCCGTCATTATTTCCTCAAGCGTGGGCAGGGGCCTTATTATTATGTTTTTAATCTTGGCGAAAACATATTTAACATCTATTTGTCGTTGGGCCTCACGTTGTTCTGGTGGCGGTGGCGGGATCCTTGATGGGGCTTGCGGTGGTGGCGGTGGGGGTGGGGGAGGTGGAGGGGTTGTCGGTGGGATTGTTGGTGGAGGAGG
>JAOZGF010000228.1 GCA_027491845.1 Thermoproteota archaeon
CGGGGAATGGTTGAAAAGAAAGGAGTTAATGGGTAAATGACATCCAATAAAAATTTGCCAAAGAAAAAAAGGCATTTAGAAAAAGAAAAACTAATTGAAAAACTTGAAGAAACAGGTGAAGAGGAAGAAATAAGGGAAAAGGTTAAGAAGGCGGCTGCAGCCCTCCTTTTCCAGTCACATAACTTGCCTGGTTTAAAGGGGTGGGAGCTCCGCAGGATCCTAGGGAGAAAATACCTGGAAATAATTGATTTGCTAGACCACTACTTCAACCAATTGGGCTTAAAGGTTAGGATTGTCCCTGAAAAAAGTGAAAAGGAAACAGATGGAAAAATAAACTTTGAAAGGGCAAGGTTTTACGTAACAATCAAGGACCCCTTGCCTCTATCTTATGTTAAGGGGTCTGGTTGGAGAATCGACGACCTCGCAATACTTTCAGCCTCCATAGCCTATGTTACGGCTAAGCAGGGTAAGGTGCCTAGGAAGGAACTTGAAAAAATATTGTTAGAGAAATTTCCTAAATGGAAGGTGGAGTACAACCTTAATCGCTTCATTAAAATGGGTTATCTTGAAGAAGACGAAAACCTTGTTCTACGCCTGGGCTGGAGAAGTAAGGTTGAAGTGAACAAAGAAACACTGTTGAATTTAATGGTTGGAGCAGAGGAAAAATAAGAAGCTTTTTCCAAGTTTCAAGGCAATTTTTCAGGGATGCAAGAGAGAAAAGAGTTAAGCTAGAAACCTTTGAAAAACTTTTAAAGCCGCCTTAAAATAAACTAATCTAACAGTTTAAACAGTTCAAGTTCACGTTAAGTTTTGAAGGGTAATTTTTTGGATGTACGCGGTCGAGACATTTGGTTTGACCAAGGTTTTCGGTGGAAAGGTAGCTGTTAACAATCTCTACTTGAAAGTGAAAAGAGGGGAAATATACGGTTTCCTTGGGCCTAATGGGGCCGGAAAAACAACTACAATCAAAATGTTAACCTGCATCTTAAACCCCACAAGTGGTACAGCTAAAGTAGAGGGCTACGACATAATCCGTGACAGGATGAAAGTCAAGGAGATAACGGGCTATTCTCCTGAATACCCCTTAGTCTATGAGAGTTTAACCGTGAGGGAATTCCTTGATTTCATGGCTTCAATACGTGGAATACCGAACACCTCTAGGAAGGAAAAAATAAAGGAGTTAACCGACTATTTCGACTTAAAGTTAGTTCTCAATAAACAGATCAGGGGTCTGTCTAAGGGAGAAAAAAAGAAAATTAACTTGGCTGCCGCCTTCCTTCACGATCCAAAAGTTGTTTTTTTAGACGAGCCTTTAATGGGCTTGGACGCATTAACGGCTGTGAAAGTGAAAACTATTTTGAACGAATTTGTCAGGCATGGTTCAACCGTTTTTTTAAGCACCCACATCATGGAGATAGCTGAAAAACTTTGCACTTACATTGCAGTGATAAACCAAGGGAAAATTGTTGCTGAAGGAAAAATTCCCGATTTAAAAAGCAAAATAAACGTAGAAACTTTGGAAGAAGCTTTTCTGAAAGCTACAGGTTGTTAAAAATTTACTAGATGTGAATTAGATGTCCAGAATCCAAGATTTATCTAGGTGTTTAAAACTTATACGTTTTGAAGGCCTACTTTTCCTGAGGCTGGGTGAATACGGCAGGTTTTCAACCATCTTTTTCGTTGTCTTGTTTAACTTGTTTTTCGGAGCAATCCTTTATTTGGCTGGCCTGGGAACTTATAAATCAACCGTGCAGGGCGTCTTGCCTGTTGAAGCATCATTCTATCTAATTTACTTGTTTTCAAACTCTGTTTTCATCCTGACTGTTCCTTTCGGGTTGATGGAGGCTTACGCGATCTTCTACAGGAAAACCGATGTAGAAACCCTTTTTCCTGCACCGGTCAAGGAAGAAATAGTTTTACTGTCTAAAATGATATGGCTCTCACTATCCATGTCCCTCTACATGCTTTTTCCTTTCATGATGTACTTTCTACCGTTACACGGTTTTCTGTGTTCTTTAACTTACTTGGCATTGATTATTTCTTTGTTCAGCATGGTTTTACTGGGTTGCGGGGTGGCAAGCGCATTGTGTCTGTTAACTTCACGTATGTTGACGCCTGAAAAGCTTAAGAAGCTTGCATCCTTCCTTAAGATTTCAGCCATTGTAACCGCGATCTCATTTGTTTTTATGTATTTCCCTAAATTTGTCGCTGACCCCTCCCAAGTCATGGATCTCTACATGGTCCTTAACCAATACTCTTTTATTTCACCCGCCTCATTATCTTACTTGTTTGTTCTTGCTGTAAATCAAGGGAACAAGGTAGCCATGGTTTTCCTTGCCCTGTTAGCACTCATTAACTTTACAGTTTATTTCTCGGTTTTTCTTTACGGTAAAAAAACATACTTTGCAATTTTAACAGAGTACCAATTGGTGGGTGAAGAAAATGTAAATGAAAGTTTTTTAGCCCGGTTTTTCAAGCGTGCCTTAAAGCCGTTTGTCAATGAAAAGACATTGTCCTTCATAGTTAATGAGGCTCGGTTCACGAGTAGGGAGACGTTTAGGATTGTAAATCTCTTTTCAACAGGTTTAGTGATAATTTTCCCGGGCATAATGCAGTTTTCAGGTGCTCCTCCAAGTTTAATGGTGATATTGGTTCTTTCAATGTTGTCCTTCATAATTGGGACAACGGCCTCCCAATCCTTGGGCTACGAGGGAAAGCCCTTCCAACTGATCCAGGCTTCCCCAGTCAACAGTAAAGAAATAATTTTAGGCAAATTCCTCTTTTACTTAATCCTTGTATGGCTCATAAACATTTTTCTGGCTTCACTAATATTCTTTTTGGGGGTAATCAGTTTTTTCCAGTTAATTCTTTTCCTTTCAATAACGCTCTTCGCATCTGCAGGCATCATTGGTTTCTCAATGTGGGTTGCAGCCAGGTTCCCTAACTTCAGGGGGGAGACAACCGGTTTAATGGGTACAAAGATACAAGGGACAACGACTTTCGGGGCCATCGTCTTCGCAGGGGTGATATCCATTTTTTACTTTATACCGCTCATTATTACTTGGTTCTTCGTTGAGTTAGGATACTTACCGCCAGTTACTTACTTTTTTCCTTCACTAGTCACCCTGTTTCTAGGCCTTTTTTCCCTGAATTCATCCTTTAGAGAACTTGAAAGGGTTGAGATAACTTGAGTAACCATACTGTGACGCCGGGAATAGGTTAGACTAGGGCATGTAGCTGAAATTGTAATGGCCATCACTTTTTCTCGACGATCTCCGCGAAAGATTTAAAGACAAAATTCCAGTGGAAGAGAAACAAATTAAGAAGCTCTTTTCCAAGCTGAGCCTAAGCGATATAAGGTTACTAGAACTATGCAGTAAGGGAAATGTTCCTACACTGGAAAACAGGGTTAGGAGAATTACACGGATATCCCGTTTAATAGTGGAGCATCCAGATCCTATT
>JAOZGF010000229.1 GCA_027491845.1 Thermoproteota archaeon
CGACTCTGACAATTTCTTCAGTAACTCAATTCTTTCTTCATCTAACATTTCTGCTTTTCACCTTCTCCCACACTTACGTGTTACAAACACTTTTTCCTATGGAGTTATGGTTAACCTTGAATTTATATCTTGTTCAATAACGTCCAAAACCCTTGTCAATTCAGGATGTTCCTCCCTTTTCTTTTTAATCACGTGCAGTATCTCCTTTAGAGACGAATAAGAGACAATGAAGGGCAATGCATAGTACACATCCATTAAAACAAGGTTTGAAGGAGGGGAAGGCCTAATCGGAAGCCTTAACTCCTTATTCAAAACCATCCTAAGTTCTTCTTCGGTTAAAAGGGATTCCCCCACCATTTTCAAGGCGGTCCAAGTCCTCCTAACAACCTCCCACCTAAATGATTTACCTACCATGTCAAAAATGAGGCTATTATCAAGTACGCCCAACTCAACCTTATGGATTTCGCAAACGTTAAACTCGTTTTCGCCAGGTCTCTTGCTTAAAAACGAAAAATCTTTTTTGCCCAACAAAATCCTTGAAGCCTTCCTCATTAGCCTTATGTTTTGCCCGCCATATTCATCAACATACCTATACCATCTCATTTTAGCATCTCTTCTCGGGTTAAAGGATTCTTCAACCTCCACATAACCCCAAACAACAATGTCAAAAGGCAAGTAATCGTTTATTTCTGGGAGGGAAACCTTTTTTTCACTGACAAACGAAATGACCTGACCTATAGCATGAACTCCCTTGTCAGTTCTTCCTGCATAGGAGAAACCGTTTTCCTTTTTCCCCTTAATGTAACCTGCCTCTCTTAGAGAGTCAACTATTTCTTTCTCCACAGTCCTCCTATCCTTCTGGAATTGAAAGCCATCAAATTCTGTTCCAATATAGAAAACCTTCACGGCAAACCTCATTAAAGAAAACCTTTAACTTCAAGGAAAAAGAAAAAAGAGAAACAATTCCTTAACGATTTTCCTACTTAACGGAACTAACCAGTTTATTCCATTCCTTTAAGTTGTAAATGCATCCAGGATCAGGTGCGTTTAAGTCTCCAAAATAATTATAAGCCCTAGCCCTGCACCCGCCGCACACGTACTTATACTCACATTTTCCGCAGCCACCCTTTAGTTTTTCTCTGTCCCTTAGCTCCCAAAAAACAGGGCTGTTATCCCATATTTCCTTAAAACTCTCAGTCCTTATGTTACCAACCTTGTGGGGGAAGAAAACACAGGGCTCTATTGTACCATCAGCTCTGAGGGCACAATATGATCTTCCTGCTCCACATCCCCCCACAAACGTGCTTAAACTCTTCAGCTTCCCTGGAAGCGTCATGTTATAGAAATGCGTCGGGATAACGTGTTCATCTTGACTTTCCCTTTGAATGGCAACTCTCGCATATTGCGGGGCAGTTGACAGAACAGGGTAACCGTTTTCGCCGTTTTCACCCCTCATTTCACTCCATAACATCGTTAAGAGTTCCTCTCTCTCCTGCGGAGTCAAATCGTTTTCAACAATGTATCTTCCCCTCCCAGTCGGAATAAAGTTAAAATGCATAAACCACTTCACGCCCAGTTCCTTGCAAAGCTTGATTATGGAGGGAAATTCCTTATAATTCACTTTAGTACCCGTAGCTGCAACTTCAACAAAAAAGTCTTCAGCAACGCAGTTCTTTATCCCTTGAATCGTCTTGTTGAAAACCCCAGGTATCCCCCTGATCTTGTCGTGGGTTTCAGCGGTTGCACCGTCCAAGCTTATTTGAACATATCCAACACCAAGCTCCTTAAGCTTCCTTACAGTTTCCCTTGTCAACAGCGTTCCGTTCGTAGCTATCGCCGTAAATATTCCGTAATCCCTTGCAACCTCCAAAACCCTAAACAAGTCCTTCCTGATAAGCGGTTCACCACCTGAAAAAGCTATTGTCGCCACATTACAGTCAGCCAATTCATCAACGACCCTCAACGCTTCCTCCGACGTTAACTCCCTGACACCAGACTTCCCTGCGTCAGCGTAACAGTGAACGCACCTGAGGTTACACTTGTAAGTGTAATCCCAAACCACGAGGAATGGGCCACCTGGCACGAAGGGAGTTCTGACGCCGAACTTAGAAATCCCTTCAACAACGCTAACCAAACCCGTCATCCAGTAGGGATTACTAAACCTCTCCTTTATTCTTTCCCTACTAACCCCGAATGCACTTGCACTTTTAACTATAATCCTTGAAACCACTGGAGAAATAATGTGGCTGCAAGTGAAACAGGCATTACTTCTTTGGCCAGTGAAAAGCTCCAAGGCAACTCTCAACCTGTTCCTACCGTCTTTGCTGCATTTCCCACTAACCTTCTTAAGAACCCATCTTATCAACGGGTTATCTATGGATCTCTTAAGGGTTTGAACAGATTCAACAATACCAGGTTGTTCCTGCTGTGTAGATTGCTCGGACAACCCAAAGACCCCTAAACAAGTAGTAACGTAAAAAGAAATGTAGCAACATTAGACTATAATGACAGATCACTTAAAAGCTTTATCGCTGCCTTAAAAATCAAGAACCTAAAAAGCCGCCTCAACAGCAAATGTTAAGCTAAAAGCAAGAAATCTTTTACAATAACGTTTATCTCCTCAAAAATCAAGTAACACTTAATTCCCAAGAAACTAACTTAACAAATACCTAAACATCCTGTCAAAGCCAAAGAAGCTGAACACATTAAACACATAAGCTTTGAAGTTATTTAATTCACAGCAAAATCGTTTTCTAAACGTCATTAATAAATCAGAAAAGTTCTTTTAAGGAAAAGTAATTTCTAAAAGAAGGGAAGAGTAATTTTTTAAGAAGCTAGGTAAAGAACAAACTTTATGAAAGTTATTGTGTGCATAACAGGTGCAAGCGGTGCAATTTATTCCTACAGACTTCTCCAAGAATTAAGGAAACTTAAAAACGAAACCTACGTTGTCCTGTCTAAGTGGGGGGAGAAAATACTTAAAATGGAGTTAGAACTGGATAGAAAACAAATAGAAGAAATAGCTTACAAGCTGTACGGCGAAGAAGAACTAGATGCACCCATATCAAGCGGCTCATTTTTGTTTGATGCCATGGTAATTGTTCCGTGCTCCATGGGAACGCTTGGAATGATTTCTGGAGGAGTCTCGAGGAACCTGATTTCAAGAGCTGCTGATGTTGCCTTAAAGGAAAGAAGAAAGTTAATACTGGTTGTAAGAGAAACTCCTCTGAATTCTATACACTTAGAAAACATGTTGAAGCTTTGTAACATGGGCGCCGTGATTCTTCCAGCCTCACCTGCCTTTTATGGGAAACCAAAGGACATAAGCGACCTAGTGAACTTCATAGTTGGCAAAATATTACATTGTTTAGGGATAAAACATAACCTCTATAAGCGGTGGGAAGGAAGATAAATTAAAAGGATAAATTGAAAGAAAAAACATATACGCTAGCAATAACGTTCGTTAAAAGCCATCTAACGATCT
>JAOZGF010000231.1 GCA_027491845.1 Thermoproteota archaeon
TGCGGTTAATTTAGCTTTGTCCATCGGTAAAACGCAATTGCTAGACTGTGACGTGGAGGAGCCAAACGTCCATCTGTTACTGAAGCCTGAGATCAAGGAGTCTGTGCCTGTCAGGGTCTTGGTGCCGGTGATTGAAGAAGAAAAATGCGATCATTGCGGAGAATGCTCTAAATCCTGCCAGTACAATGCCCTAGTTGTTCTACCACAGAAAGTACTTGTTTTCCAGGAGCTCTGTCACGCTTGTGGAAGATGCATCGTTGTTTGTCCTCGTAAAGCAATTTCTGAAGGAGAAAGGGTAATAGGGAGGGTCATTAAAGGCCAGGCAGGAAACATAGGTTTTGTAGGAGGCATACTTAACGTAGGCGAGCCTTGGGCCATACCTGTCATAAAAGAGGTAAAAAAAGAGTCTGGGACCAATGAAGTAACCATAATTGACGCGCCTCCCGGCGCATCTTGCCCCGTTATAGTTTCACTCCAGAACTGCGATTACGCGGTCTTGGTCACTGAACCTACGCCCTTCGGACTCCACGACATGAAGCTTGTCATTGAAATACTGAGAAAACTCAGGTTACCTTTCGGCGTCGTTTTGAATAAGGCTGGAACAAACTACAAGCAGGTAAACCTATATTGTGAAAAAAGGGGGATACCCATTCTCTTAAGCATACCTTACGATAAGAGAATAGCTGAACTTTACTCTAAAGGGAAAACATTTGTAAACGAGTTGCCTCAATGGAAGAAAAAGTTTCAAGACATGTATGAAAAAATAGTGATGCAACTTGGTTAGAGAGATAACGATTTTAAGCGGTAAGGGAGGAACTGGCAAGACAACTTTGACTGCCTCATTTACATCCATTGCAAAGGAGAAAATCGTTGTAGCTGACTGCGACGTGGATGCCCCGAACTTACACATTCTTTTAAAGCCTAGGGTAAGGGCAGAGGAGGAATTCAAAGGATCTAAGGTGGCCGTGATAGATAAAGGCAAATGCATTGAATGCATGGCGTGCGAGGAAAACTGCCGATTTAACGCGATAAGTAATCTTGAAATAGACCCAATACTCTGCGAGGGATGCGGTTTATGCGTCTCGATTTGCCCTGTTGAAGCAGTTAAGCTTGAGGAAAGCGTTTCAGGATATGTTTTCGTTTCTGAGACAAAATATTGTCCAATGGTTCACGCTAAACTAAACGTGGCGGAGGAAAACTCTGGTAAGCTTGTTACATTGGTTAGGGAGAAAGCGAGGAAACTGGCTGAACAAAAAGGCAGGGGGCTTGTACTGGTTGACGGCCCGCCTGGCATAGGCTGCCCCGTCATAGCTTCTTTGACAGGCATAGATTTGGCTATAATAATCACTGAGCCAACCGAGTCAGGCATACATGACTTGGAAAGAATCCTTAAGCTTGCGGAGCACTTTGGAATAAAGAGGAAAGTCATAATAAACCTCTACAACGTTAACATGGATAACACGAGGAAAATAAGGGAGTTGTGTGAAAAAAACAATGTGGAGGTCCTAGGTGAGACCCCCTATGAACCCTTAATCAATGAAGCTACCGTGAAGATGATACCTGTTGTCGAGTACTCCCCGCTAAGCGACGTTTCAAAGAAAATCGGAGCCATGTGGGGTAAGGTTGAGGCTGAATTAGGTTTCTGAGACAGGTTCAGGGAACGTTTTAACCTTCTTTTTGAGCATAATTTCCTAATTCAGAGAGAACTGGTAACAATGTTAGTTGCAAGGTTGAAAGGCAGTTTATTATAGTTAAATTTAAACACTCACTTTACTTTAAGAGAAACCAACATGCTTGTTACTTAATGCTTAGAGGTTGGAAGAAACGGATGTGGAGACGGCGTAGACGTTTCAGGGGACCTGGAAGGCCCATGAAGCCCAGATTTATTGATTTCAAGCCCAAAACAACAAGTTTTTCCCCTCTAAATTCAAACGGAAACCCTGTTGGAACAGAGAACCCGATATACATGAGCTATGATGAATTTGAAGCGTTAAGACTTGTTTTTTATGAAGGATTAACCCAAGAGGAAGCTGCAAAGAGGATGGGCATTTCCAGGGGTACCCTGTGGAGATGCTTGGAAAGCGCCAGGAAGAAAGTTGCAACTATGCTGGCTGAGAATAGGGCATTGGTTCTTGAAGAGTAAATTTTCAGGAAGGAGGATGAATTGACAATAATTGACAGTAATACAACCCCTTACATTTTTCTTTTTCACTTCTAAAAACCAAATTTTGGGAAAAATTTTTTGTAAATGATGTTCACATTGTGTTGGAAGGTTGGTTTTTTGAACAAAAAAACTATTGTTTTTTGCTTGTTGGCTTTCTTTGTTCTCCCTTATTTTTCGTTTTTCACCGTAAGTTCGCAATTTGAAATGGCCCCTAAGGTTGTTTATCCAGGCGACAACGTAACAGTTTACATGTACGCTGGAAAGGTCTTCACAGGTGAAACTTTTGTTAAGGTTTCTCTAAAGCATGAAGATAAGGTTGCCTTGGAGAAAGATGTCCATGTTAACATTGAAAAGGGCTCTTTTTCCTTCACCCTTAATATTCCCCATAACTTTGAACCTGGAAAATATGATTTTTACATGAACTTTAAGATAAATGAAACAAGTTTCCTTAAGAAAGACGTTTTATGGGTTTGTCCCTCCGAAAGTGACATTGCTGCTCTTTGGGCTAAAATATCCGAGGCAAAAATACTTCTTGACGAAATAATGGAGGCAGGCGCCTACAGATATGACTGCATTCACTTAAACCTTCTTTTCAAGAATTTATCCCGTGACTTGAGGGAAATAAGTGAGAAAACCGTTTTAACGTACGTTGAAGTTGAGAGATATGAGGAAATAGTTAAGGGTGTCAGGAGACTTGAGGAAAGGATTAACACTTATTATGTAGGTTCTCTTCCACAGAGATTGTTCAAGGACATTGACAACTCTTTAAACTTTGACTATGGCGTTATACTCAGTTTCTGGAGAGGGCTTCTTGGAACGTTTCTTTGGCTGTTTGCGTTGTCAATTGTTTTTCTTCCCTTCTTCATGTCTGACTTCAGAACCATACTGTTGAACCTCATCCAGGGCATTGGCGAGGATGTTAGGGAGAAAGTCATGAAGGCTTCATTAGCGAAGGCTAAAAAACTCATTTTTGCGGCTGAAAGGGATTCTGAAACAGACGTAACAGGTTTCCTCTTAATGGTTGTTGCCTCCGTTCTCGCAACAGCAGGCTTACTTGCAAACAACATCATCGCATTAATAGGTTCAATGTTGATAGCCCCCCTCCTTACTGTGGTGATCTCATCAGGCGTCAGTGTTTCTTTCATAAACGTTGATGAAAGGGCTAAATCAATTTTTCCGAGAAGCGTAAAAAACGTTCTCATCCTCATCCTCATCTCGGTTGCCGCAAGTGTTTTTGCTGCTGCAGTCTCCTTAAGTGCTGTCCCCATCACTCCAACCGCTCAGCTTCTTTCGAAGGCATCACCTAACCTAGGTGACTTAGCTATCGCTGCTTCAGCAGGGCTTGCTGGGTCAATAATATTCGTTAAGAGGGAATATGGCGCCCTGGCCGGGGTCGCCATAGCTATAGCCCTTGTCCCCCCTTCAGCAGCTGTTGGGACTGGCATAGCAATGCTAAGAACAGACATAACCATTGGTGCACTCGCCTCATTAACCATAAACATTGTTGCCATAATCGCCCTTAGCTATCTTTCAGCTAAGGCTTACGCCATAATACCTGCTGTGAGAGGGGTTCTTGAACATCTGTCCAGCGGTAAACTGACCAGGAAGAACGTTTGGATGTACCTTGTCGCAGTTATTCTAAACATAGACTACTTTGTTTTGTTTTGGATAAAAACAACCCTTGGTCTTTCTCCTCAAGAAGACTTGACAATGCCCCACATAAAGAACAAGATCACAAGGGTTGTTAAGATCCTCCTGCTCATTTTTTCTCCGTTCCTTATCGCTTTCCTTATCTCAACAAATGTTTCACTTGTCTTCAGCTGGTTTTTCCAGGTTTTCAATTTAATTTACACTTCTTTGATCGAGATTTCCGGCTTAATCTTGTTGTACTTGCCCCATGCAGTTTGCCTGCTATCTTTCTTTGCCCTCTTGAAGTTAAGGATTAGAAAACCGCTTAACTGGAAAAAAATAATTTCCCTAGTATTATTCTGGGGTAGTTTAGGCTACCTTGTAGGGTTATACTTGTTCCCTAAAAGTGCAGCTATCTTCTCATTACTCTTCATGAGCCTTGTTTACTTAACTGTAACGAAGAACAAAACAACTAAGCTTGCATATGGATTCGCCATTTTTGCACTCTCAACAACAATTGTCTATAGTGTAGGGGTATTCAACATCGCCACGGCAAGGTACTACTATGCAGGCCACGGAATAGAAACAGTTAGTAAGGAAATAATCGCTAACGTGCTAAATATTTCCAGCGAAAACCTTGACATGATCTACATTCCTGAAAAAACCTTCTTAATGATAAAAATATTTGTTGAGAGAGAGCAGGTTATTTCTGGGGATTGGAAGATGCCTGACAAGCTTCTGCACATTGCAGAGGAATCAATAAGGTCGGCAACATCCATTCCAACCTTAAAAATAAGGTTTGAATACGTCATAGTCCCTTGAAGCAGAATTCAAATTGTTAACCCTCTTTAAAGACAAAAAAGAAAAAGTGAACCAGCCATTCAAGGAAAAAAAATATATAGTGCTAAGAATTTTAGTGTGTCCAATTAAGTTTCTCGGTTAACGTCAGGCTTAGGGTTGTTTTTCTAGTTAATGCAGGAAGGTTGGAAAAATGGAGAAAATAGTTGTGGTTGGGTTTGGAACAGCGGGTTACGCTGCTTCCTCAACAGCTTCAACCTACGGCAGAAACGTAGAAATAACTGTCGTGGAGAAGGATGAAGCAGTTATTAGGCATCCCTGCCTCATTCCATTTGCTTTAGCAGGGGAAATAGAGGCTTCAAAGCTTGTTGAGCCTGTTTCGAAGAAAATGCTTAGGTTTAAGGTTATCGAAAACTACGAGGCAAC
>JAOZGF010000246.1 GCA_027491845.1 Thermoproteota archaeon
AAAATAATTGTTTCAAACACGTTGTTTCCAAACGCTGCTGCAACAGGCTTAAGTGCTAGGAGGGGGGCTATTCTGGTGACTTCAGGGCTGTTGCTTCAGCTTAAGGAGGATGAAGTGATGGCTGTAATCGGTCATGAATTGAGCCACCTTAAAAACAGGGATCCATTGATAATGTGGTTCCTAAGCTCCCTTGAATTCTTGTTGAGGATCTACGTTTTCCTTCCACTGGTTATTTTCTTTCCATTTATCTATTTCATCTTTATCATGGGAGGAATCTTCTTTATCGGGAAGTTCCTTGAGGCGAGAGCTGACCTAGAGGCAGCGATAAGGCTTATGAACCCTGAAACACTTGCAAATGGTTTAAAGAAAATAGTTTATAGGAGGCTTCAGTTCGAGGCACTACCTTGGTTCAGGCTGCAGGAGTGGATTGGGCTGGACCCCCACCCGCCCGCTTACTTCAGGATTTCAAGGCTTGAAAAACTCGGGAAAGAGAGACTTAAAGAAATAAAGCATCCGCTGTTGCTTTCCATAAAGGAGACGTTGAAGGGCTTCCATGAATCTCTTAGGTCAAGGCAAACATAGTTTTAGTTTAGGCATCTAGTTTCCTTCGAATCCGTAGGGGCCTCCTAACACGGTGTTGTAGCCGTCCAGGATAGCCACTGTCGCCTCGCCAACTGCCTTGGTTATCTGGGCTGGTTCACCTGTTACGTCGCCTGCAGCATATATTCCCTCTATGTTCGTCCTTTGATTTCTGTCAACTACGATGTATCCCTTTTCATCTGTTTTTATCCCTGTTTTCCTTGCAAGTTCACTTCTAGGCTTTGTCCCAACTAAAATGAAAATCCCGTCAACCTCCACCTTTTTCTCTTCACTGGTTTTCAGGTTTCTCACCACTATCTCCCTTACCGCCCTGTCTCCATTAATGGAGCTTACAACGCTGTTCCATAAAATTTTCACGTTACTTTTAAGGATTCTTTCTCGTAGTGCTTTTTCAGCCCTCAACCTGTTCCTTCTATGAATCAAGTAAACCTGTGAGGCAATGCTTTTAAGATATATTGCCGCTGTTGCAGCTGACTCTCCTCCTCCAACAACTGCAACCTTTCTTTCCCTGAAAAGGGGCCCGTCACATACTGGACAGTAACTTACACCCCTTCCGAAAAATTTCTTTTCTCCATTTACGCCTAACTCTCTGTGTTTAGCCCCCGTGCAAATCAACAGTAACCTGCAGGAATAATGGCTTGAATCTGTCACAACAATTTTCCTTTGCCTTTCCAGTTTAATTTCTTTGACAGGTTCAAACACGTTTATTTTTACGCCATATTTCTCGGCTTGGTTTTTCATCCTTTCTATTAGTTCTGTCCCAGAGATCTCAGTGAATCCCGGATAATTTTCTATTAAGGGGTTTTCAACAACTTGCCCGCCAATTGTTTTTTCCTCCAAGATAACTGTTTCCAGTCCAAGTCTTGATGCATATATTCCCGCCGTTAGACCTGCTGGCCCTGCGCCAACGATAACTACGTCAACCTTCTTTTCAGGCATGCCATCCCTTCCCTAACTTTTTCACTAATAAGGGAAACCTAAAAATTTTTATATAGTTTCGCTCATTCAAAAACGACACTTCCACAAACTTTGGGAGGAAAAATTAGTGAGGAATCACTTTATCTGTTGAAATATATGACACAACCTTGAGAGATGGGGCTCAAAGTGAATACATCTCATTTTCCTTAGCAGACAAGTTAAGGATTGCGGAGAAAATAAGTGAACTCGGCGTACACTATGTAGAGGGAGGATGGCCTGGGTCAAACCCTAAAGACGCCGATTTCTTCAGAGAAATAAAGAAAAAAAGGATTAAAAGCGAGATAGTTGCGTTTGGAAGCTTGAAAAAACACGGGGTTAAGCCTGAGGAAGACCCAAACCTTAAAGCCCTACTTAACGCTGAAACAAGGGTTGTATGCGTATTCGGTAAAAGCTGGGACCTGCATGTAGAAGAAGCATTGGAAATATCCCTTGAAGAAAACCTTGAATTGATCCTGCAAACCATTGAATACCTTGTTTCAAAGGACAGGGAAGTCATTTATGACGCAGAACATTTCTTTGACGGCTACAAAAGCAACCCTGTCTATGCTCTTGAAACAATTAAGGTTGCTGAGGAGGCAGGCGCACAAACAATCGTCTTATGCGACACAAACGGCGGAACACTGCCCTCTGAAATCCAAAAAATAGTTAGCGAGGTTAGAGGGAAGACGAAAAATAAACTCGGCATACATGCTCACAATGACAGTGAACTAGCTGTTGCAAACACCCTTGCAGCTGTTTCATCAGGTGTTGAACACGTTCAGGGAACAATGAATGGGTACGGTGAAAGATGTGGAAACGCAAACCTCTGCTCCGTCATACCCAATTTAAAACTGAAACTAGGGATAAACTGTATCTCTTCAAGTAACCCGAGGAAATTAACGGAAATATCGCGATTCATCAGTGAGACAGCTAATCTTCCCCATCAGTCCAATTTACCCTACGTGGGCAGAAGCGCCTTCGCCCACAAGGGAGGGGTTCATGTGAGTGCGATCCTGAAAAACCCTGTAACCTATGAACACATTAACCCAATGCTTGTCGGAAATAGTAGGAGGGTTTTGATCTCGGAGTTGTCCGGTAAAAGTAACGTCCTTTTTAAGGCGAGGGAAAACGGGTATGCGATCA
>JAOZGF010000249.1 GCA_027491845.1 Thermoproteota archaeon
AGATAGATCTGTGCTCGCAATTAAGGTAAATAAATTGTTCTCTTCCCAGCTCTTTTTCAAATAATTTGACAATGCTAAAGGGAAAATATGTTTTTCCTTCTCCTGACGCCAACTACATCGTTTACTAGGTCTTGTCTTGGGAAGTCTAGGTTTCTCCTTCTTATTCTTACGTCTTTTAGGTCTTTTTCCCAAAACCCGTAGACGAGTTTCTTTATTGCGTTGTGTTTCATAGTGTGTGCGCGATAAAAAACTTTAAACTTTATCGTATATATAATACAAAAACGACCTTAAATGAAGTACCGCGTTGCAGAATAATACAGATTTCAGGGAAAGTGAAAAAACTCTTGTTGGTTTTCCTACAATCACTTGGGAAAAATAGAGGAACTCTACATGTCCTTTAGGCAAGCTTCACCCTTAATGCCTTTGTTGGACAGAGCTCAACGCATTTTAAACATCTTATGCAGCTGTGGCTGTTGATCTCAGAAGCACGGCCTGTTATTTTCACCCCTGTGGGACAGTTTTCCTCGCAAACAAGGCATCCTCTGCATTTTTCTTTATCTATTTTTAGCTTTAGAATGGTTGCCTTGTTGAATAGGGAGATTAAGGCGCCGTACGGGCAGACGTACCTGCAGAAGAACCTTGAAATGTAAATGAAGCCTAATATTGTGATGGCTAGGGAAGTCAGGTGAATTAGGAAACCTGTTGTCAAACGTGTCTGGCTAAACAGGAAGTAGGGGATGGAGGCTTCCAAAGTCGCAACCGGACATATTTTGCAGAAGACCGTGTCAACAAACCACCATGCTGTTACTACGGTAAAAATAAGAAAGATGAACTTTGAATAAACTAATTTACTGAATTTACTGAATCTATTTCTTTTATCTCTCCCGCTTTCCTTGTAAGCACCATCTTCCCTGTCCGCCGCCTTATCTTTACCCTGTTTCACCTTGTCTCTAACTATTGTAACAATGTCTTGGAGAAAGCCGAACGGGCAAACCCAGCCGCACCACGCCCTACCCAGGGTTATTCCGTAAATCATCAGGCTTCCTAGAAAATAGGTGGGAAAAACCCTGTATAGAATGAAGTTTTGAAGAATCCCTACAGGGCAAACCCATGAACTCCATGGGCAGGCGTAGCAGTGAATGGATGGGAAGATGATGTGGGTCATAGGGATGCCTATTGCACCTATTAGCGATGTTGCTGTAGAGACTAGTTGAACTATTTTCCTGGCCACGCTTATCCTCATCTCGATCTCTTCCTAGGCGCTTTTTATTAGTTCAAGTATCCTTTTTTCAAGGTTGTTTGTGCCGAAAATAGTTTTTCCTCTCCCTTTAACTGATATAGCAGGAACCAAGTACTTATTATTGCTTTTGACACCGTATTTCTCTGCCAGCCGGGGTTCTTCCTCCACGTCAACCACTTTATAACTTATTTTTCCACCTGACTTATCACTGAAGGCCTTAACCCATTTCTCTGCGTAGGGGCAGGCGTGACAGAATTTAGATTTGAAAACGATTAAGGTAATTTTTCCCTCTATTTTTCTGATTTCAGCCTCTGTTTCAGGGCTTATTTCAATTTTCTCAAGCTCTTCAGATGTGTCGAGCCCCACACATGATAAGCATAGGTTTTCAGAGACAGATTTAGCCATTACATGTTGCTTGGAGTAGAGAGCCATTGTTATAAGGGAAATTGAGGTTAAGAATAGGCAGGCTAACGCAGTCCTTCCCCTTTTCCTGAATAGAGAAAAAAGTGCTGCTGAGAAAAATCCCAAGGAAAACGCACTTAGTATGAAAAAAATGTTTTCAAGCGGAATTGTGAAAACCCCTTCTTCCACCTCTTCACCCAGTGTGATTTCCTTCTTTACAGATGCGGTAGGGAAGAAACACATTGTTTCCGTGCAGTACATGTATTTCGCCTCCACTTTCAGCAGGTACCTTTTGCTTCCAGCTTCCTCCGCAACTTTGAAGGGGAATGTCAGCTCCTTCTCCCCATATGGAGGCAGCCGACCTATTTCCCCATGACATCTCTTAAGTTTAATTCCTTTCCCTTCATCTGGGTCCATTGAGATGGAAACGTTTATTTTCTCAGCTTCGTAGGCGCCCGTGTTCCTAACTATAACCCTGATCTCTCCTGTTGATCCCTTTTCCAGTTTCGTCGGCGATATTTTAACGGTTAATTCTATGATCCCGTCCTGACAGTTCGCCTGAGAAACCAAAGTGTTGAGGCAGAGGATAAACAGTAGAGTAATCGGGATCATCACGGTCGGTTTAAGAGTTTTTCTACTTCTTAAATTACTAGCTACGTTTGAAAGCATCTTAAACTCTTTCCTTCCTCAACCTTTTTCATTTATGTTTTTGAACTTTTTGAACGGCTGGATAATTCCATTAATTTAAAAATAAAAGTTATGGTATAACACTTTTCGATGCTAAACGAATAAATTCCAACTTTGAAGGTGTGTGGAATGGAGAAAAAACCTGATTTTGGCGTTGAATTCGTTCCCTACAAAAAGATTAAGGGCCTTGTCGAGAAAACAAGGCTTGCTGAGGAGAAAGGCTTCAACTATGTCTGGATAACTGATCACTACAATAACAGGAATGTTTACGTTACGTTAGCCGCGATAGCCATGGAAACAGAGAAAATCAACTTGGGAGTTGGAGTAACTAACCCCTACGTTGTAAGCCCT
>JAOZGF010000181.1 GCA_027491845.1 Thermoproteota archaeon
CTTTTTCAGCGCCTTCAGACGGGCCTTCCTTGTCACTGTTTATTATGACGTCAGGGTTCAGGGGTTCTTCATAAGGTACCTGAAAACCTGGAAGCGTCCTTATCTTTCCTTCCCTAGCCAACTGATAAAGTTTCTTTCCATCCCTTTCTTCGCACACTTCAACCGGGCACTTGACAAAGACCTCCAAGAAATTTTTTATTTTCTCCCTAGCATTCTCCCTATACATCCTCTTGTGGGCTGTTGCATCAAAAATAACGTTGACACCGTTTTTAACAAGTAAACATCCTATGTAAACCATTGCTCCATAGAAAAACTCTCTTTCCTCCTCACTATAACTGGGGTTCGGGGTTAGTATTTTCCTGAGCTCATCTGACTCAAGTACTTCCACTTTCACCTTCATTTCCCTGAGTTTACTGGCTAACTCCTTCGCCACAGTAGACTTCCCTGACGCAGGTATGCCTGTCAGCCAGATTGCAAATGTTTCAGGCAAAGGCTTCACTTCAAATAATTGTTAACTTCTTTATAGTTAAACTCCTCTTCCCCTAGGACGTTAAAGATAAAATTGAAGATTTTCCTCCTAACACTAGGCTTCAGGGTTGGATACCATATTGGGTTGGCTATCACTAAGCCCCTCCAAGCGTAAAACGGCTGCATAACCCTTAAAACCTCACTGTCACCTGTTTCTTCAAGGTACGTTTCAATGAAAATGGTCCAGAGGGCTTTAAAGGGCCCCCTTAACTCTCCGAATTCCTGGATGGAGTAAAATAAGTAGTTTATTGACATGGCTGTTACGTCGTCAGCAGGTTCACCCCATTCACCCCTGCTCCTGTCCAAGACAACGAAGTCCAGTTCACCTTTAAATTTAACGTTCCAAGGGTGAAAGTCTCCATGAACCCTTGAAAGCCTGTGCTTCTTTCCTTTAAGTCTCCATCTCCAATCAACGCATTTTTTCTCTATTTTAACAAGTTCATCCGTGGTTACATAGGATGGATCAGGCCTATACGAGTCAAGTAACCCCATAATGGCTTCACCGTGGCCTAAAAGCTCCCTTAACCTCCTAACGTAAAGATTTTTTTCCCTGCCCTTAACACTGTGAACATCCGCTATGTAACGTGCCAGGGCCTTAGCCCTGTCCAAGTCCAGCTCCATAATCCTCCTTTCCCTCTTTATCCTTTCCAGGTCCCTGTAGTATTCTTCGCCTTCAACGTACTCTGTTAAAAGGAAGGCTTCCTCCATCTTCCCAAGCGAGGTGAGTGTTGAGTCCGTGTTGAAGCACCCCACGTCTAAGGATCTCACGTGTCTTGGAAGCGAATTATAGGCTGAATGCGCCCACAAAAGCATTTGGGCCCTGTCTGAAAAGTGTTCATGCCCGAAGCCCCCTGGCCTAACAGTTGTTAACACAAGCTTCTTCACTTGTCCTTTCACGGAAAACCTTATTAGGAGGGGTTCACCGTAACCGTATCCCTTTATTTCCCCTTCCTCCAACTTAACCTTTCCTTCACCGCCCACCCTTGAAATTTCTATTAGCGTGATTTTTTCCCTATAAAGTTCCTCCAAATACTTTTTTATTTCTTCGGCTTTAACTTCAACCACACCCTCCACCTATGTCCCTGTTTTCCAAGACTCCAAATACCTCTTTTGATCAAGGCTCAACTCATCTATTTCTATGCCCATCGTCTTAAGCTTCAACTCGGCAACCATGGAATCAATTTTTTCAGGCACATTGTAAACCCCTGCCTCAAGCCTAATTTTCCCTGTTGAAACATGTTCAGCGCATAGCGCCTGGTTTGCAAAGCTCATGTCCATCACCTCAGGGGGGTGTCCCTCACCGCAAACCAAGTTCACAAGCCTTCCCTCACCTAGCAAATAAATTTTTTTGCCATCCCTTGTTTTGAATTCCTCTATGCATGGCCTGACAACTTTTTTCTCCACAGACAATTCGTTGAGGTCGTTGAGGTTTATTTCAACGTTGAAATGACCTGAGTTAGCCAGGAAGACTCCGTCCTTCATTTTAACCATGTGTTCTTTCCTTATAACATCCTTGCAGCCTGTAGCTGTGATGAAGATGTCCCCCTTACCGGCGACGTTCTCTAATTTGTCCACGTTGAAACCGTCCATAACTGCTTCAAGCGCCTTTAAAGGATTGATTTCACAAACAGTGACGATGCAACCCATTCCCCTGGCCCTAAAAGCTATTCCTCTCCCGCACCAGCCGTAACCACAAACCACCACATGTTTCCCTGCCAACAGGGTGCTGGTGGCCCTCATAATTCCGTCCAACGTTGACTGACCTGTTCCATACCTATTGTCAAACATTGTCTTTGTTTTTGCGTTGTTAACCGCGATCACAGGGAACTTAAGGCGCCCTTGCCTTTCCATGGCAGTCAGCCTTATCACTCCAGTTGTTGTTTCCTCCATTCCAGCGGCAATCCTGCTTGAAAGACCCTCGTTTCTCTCGTGAACCCTGACAATAAGGTCAGCCCCGTCGTCATGCAGGATGTCAGGCTTACACTCCAAGACATTATCTATGGCCCCGTAATATTCCTTTTCATTCATCCCCCTCCAAGCATAAACATGAACACCCTGTTTAACCAGGTATGCAGCAACATGGTCCTGTGTGGAGAGCGGGTTGGACCCGCAGAGAAAAACTTCAGCTCCACCGGCTTTCAACGTTAAAACTAGGACACCTGTCTCCTTTGTCACGTGCAGGCATGCTGAAACCCTTTTCCCCTTTAAAGGCTCAGTTTCCTGGAATTTCCTCTTAATCTCCCTCAGGACAGGCATCCTTGTAAAAGCCCAATTAACCTGTTTTTCCCCTTGGCCAGCCAAGCCAAGATCCCTTACCTCATAATCCTGCGTCAAACACATCAACCTTTAAAGCCCTAAACTGTACGAATAAAATAAGGACACTACCCTTTAAATTAATTTGAAAATAAATGGAGAAGTTGGAAAGGATAAATGGAAACGTTTAGATGCCTAGAGGACTAACGGCGGAACAGTAAGTTGAGTTGTTCACATGTCTCAATGGTGGAGGAAGAGGAAAGAAGACTATTACTATAGGGAGGCTAAAAAGAAAAAATATCGTTCAAGGGCAGCTTTCAAGCTCTTACAGATACAGAGGAAATACAATGTCTTAAGGAAGGGAGACGTTGTGGTCGACCTAGGCTGTTGGCCTGGGGGATGGCTTCAGGTTTCAAGACAAATTGTCGGAGAAACAGGGTTCGTGGTGGGTGTCGACCTAAAGGAAACGGAGCCCATTGAAGGTGTAAAGGTTTTAAAGGCGGACATAACCAAGGCCTCAACAATAGAAAGACTGAAGGAAGTGCTTCCACGTGAGGCAGACGCTGTCCTGTGCGACTGCTCCCCTTCAATCTCAGGTTCATGGGGCCTTGATCAAGCCAGGCAAATAGATCTCGCAATTCATTCCTTTAAAATCGCATGCGAACTTTTGAGGCGAAAGGGAAACTACGTGACCAAGGTATTCCAAGGTAGGGACGCTCCAAACTTCCTTTCACTTGTTAAAGGAAAGTTTGGGTTCGTGAAACTCTACAGGCCTCCTGCAACAAGGAAAAAAAGCTCTGAAATATACTTGATCGCCAAATACTTTTCAGGGTAAAACAACTACTCCCCCTCACCCTCCAATTCCCTTTCTATTTTCTCCGTGAAATACCTTGACTTGTCAGTAGCTGCTACAACAGCCCTCATTATGGCAGACCTAATGTTGCTGTCCTCAAACTGGTACATGCCCTCTATCGTTGTTCCTCCAGGCGTAACAACAAGGTCCTTAAGCTCGGAAGGATGTCTTCCTGAGCTCATTACAAGCTTTGCTGTGCCAAGCATTGTTTGAGCGCATGAATCAAGCGAGATATCCCTTGGCAAACCAACCTTAAGCCCTGCATACATGAACGCCTCAAGCAACGCGCAGAAGTAAGCTGGCCCGCTCCCGCTTAACCCAGTTATGGCGTCCATGTACTTCTCGTCAACCTCAACGCATTTACCCATCAAGCCGAATATTTCCCTAACCCTCCTTCTGTCCTTCTCAGAAACGTTGTTGTCACATGCATACGCTGTATATGACTCCTGAACAAGTACAGCAATGTTAGGCATGGCCCTGACAATCCTTGACCTTGGAGCCATTTTCCTAAGGGATTTAAGCGAGACAGCTGCAGCA
>JAOZGF010000182.1 GCA_027491845.1 Thermoproteota archaeon
AAATATAAAATAGCAGAATCTAAGGATAAAATTCCACATCCCTACTTCCGGTTCATTATGGGGCATAGGGGCGATATTGAGGCATAGTACAGCACAAACAAGGGGGATTTTTGCCGCAAAACATGAATGAGGACATACGCAAGACCTATGGAGAATGCGAACCCTTCCTAAGCATAATAAAGGAGGCCAAAAATTGAGGCCTTAAAAAGCATGGTTAAAAAGCCTCTTGGAAATAGACTTGGTTGATGTTAAGGTTGTAAAAGAGAAACAGCCGGGAAAAACTAGGGGAAGAAAACATAACCCGCAAAGAAAAACCCACGAAAAAAGCTTGAAAAGTGCTTGGCTGAAGGATGGCAATTCGTTAACGTACTGCCATTAAGAAAAATACTAAAAATTTAACGAAAAACTATTTCCAGTTACTTTTTCTTAGTAGCAATTAATGGAAATGTGAATAATTTAGCGGTTTATTCTATAGTACTTTATACTCTGGCTTTAGAATAGGAAGATATTCTGTTCCTGTTGTAATTCTTAAACAAAAGCGCAGTAGCCAAACTTCGCTTTCTCAATGATAGACACCTTGTATTCCAAATGTTTCCATTAGAATCTAAGATCAGTTCGAAGTTTTGCTTGGTGTCACTGATATAGGTGATCGCTGGATCGACTTTTCCTTTTTGTATTTCTCCATAGACTTTGAGATTATTTAGCTCAAACGTCTTGTGATAGTTTTTTCATGCAGTTTTATTGCTGTAAGCGTAAATGTTGCCGTGAAAATTGCAATCATCATAAGGTCTAGCGCTAGCGGATAAAAGCCCTTGTTTAGTAGACATTGCCTAGCAATGTCTGTGAAGTATGTTAGTGGGGAAATCGAGGCTATTGCTGCTCCCCACAGTGGGAGTTGTTCTACTGGTATAAACACGCCGCTTATGAAGACCAGTGGAAACTTTACTAGAGTTGAAAGCATCATTGATGTGGCAGGTACGTCCGTTGGTGGGTAAGCTGAAAGAAGGACACCTAGGGCTGCAAAGCAAAAGTTTGCGATTACCAAGCTGAAAAGCAGGATTATGAAGCCTAAAAGCTCAATGGAAAGAGTCAAAGCCAGCGTTAGTAGGATTATGCATATGATTAGTCCGAAAATGAACGAGGAAAGCATGTCCCCAAATATAATTGACCATAAAGCCACCGGACAGCACAGGAGCCGTTCAAGGGTTTTTGAGCGGTTTTCCCATGGAACAATGGAAGGCCCAACTGATGTTGCTGTGAAAAATGTTGCCATGCCAATTAGTCCTGGCAGCATTTCCCTTAAAGGTATATTTCTTCCTATAACGTAGGCCAAAGCCAAAAACAGCGGAAAAATCAGCCCAAAAATGATAACGGGACCCTTTAAATAGTAGATTTTGATGTTCTTTTTCGCTATAACAAAAGAACGTCTAAACTGCTCTATAAACTGGCTCATTTTACAATCTCCTTTTCTTTTATGAATTTTAGGAAAACATCCTCGAGCGAAGGCATTATGGTGTTTAAACTTAAAATTCGTATGTGTTTATTCTTTGCAAACTCAACTAGAAATTCGATTACCATGGAAGGATCAGCCGTGTAAATTCGCACCTTGTTTCCTGCAAGTGAAACCCTAGTGACTCTTACGTTCTCTGATAGTTCTTTCAGATTAACTGGCTTGTCAAACAGGGCTTCAATGTATTGTAACTCCGTGCTTTGGGCTCTAAGGTTTTCAGGTGTGTCTATGGCAGCTATTTTTCCATGGTTTATTATTGCTATTCGGTGACATAGTTGATTTGCTTCTTCCATGTTGTGGGTTGAGAGGAAAACGGTCTTTCCATCCATGTTATACCGTGTTATCTTTTCTCGCAGAAGCCTTGCACTTTCCACGTCAAGTCCAGATGTTGGCTCGTCCAAGAAAAGCACTTCTGGATCGTTAACCAGGGCCATGCATAAGAGAAGCCTCTGTTTCATCCCCTTTGAGAATGCTCTAACAGGCTTATCTTTAACTTCGTATAATCCGAACTCTTTCAAAAGTTTTATAGCATTTTCCTTGATTTTTAGCGTTGGAACTCCATAGAGCTTACCCATCAATGTTAAATTTTCCCATGCGGAAAGATCTACATAAGCGTTTGAAACTTCAGGGACAACTCCAATACGTTGTTTTGCTTCTATGGAATTCTTTAAAACGTCAAAACCAGCCACGAAGGCTGTCCCTTCATCGGGCTTTAATAGCCCTGTTAGGATTCTGATAGTTGTGGTTTTTCCTGCCCCGTTTGGTCCTAGGAAGCCGAAAATCTCGCCATTTTTAACCTTAAAGTTTATGTGATCAACTGCGGTTACATCTTCGTAGCGCTTTGTAAGGTTTTGAACTTCCACTGCGACGCTCATACCGTTGGCCCTCTTACGGTTTTTCAAAATTTTCATAATAGAAGTTTACAAGGTCTTCGAACAGCTTTTTGCGTTTAACTATTGATGTTAACCCCATTTTCAGGGCTTCAACGCCCTTGCTTGTCAACCTATAGACGCGTCTATCCGGCCCACCTTCGGTTTTCTCCCATTTTGACTCTAGTAGTCCACGTTCCTCCATTCTTCTTAGAAGCGTGTATATTGAGCCCGGTTCTAGTTTGTGGCATCCGCTGCTTCGCTGTTCAATTTCTTCTAAGAGTTGGTAGCCATGCATCGGTTTTTCATATAACACTCGCATTATTAGGAACTGTATCCAACCTCGTTCTGGGTATTCGTGCCAGCATCCGCAGCTTTTTGGTTCGCACATTTTAATCGTTTGTATACAACAATGTTACATATATAAGTGTTATGTACAGCATGTATTTAGTTTAAAAAAATTATTCTTTGCTCAGAGGAAAACCTACGACAAATAGAGTCCAAAGATGAATACTTACATGAATGGAAAGCCAAAGAATACTGTT
>JAOZGF010000256.1 GCA_027491845.1 Thermoproteota archaeon
GAAGCCTTTAAAGCCGTCAACCCAGAGATGGAAAAGGTTGCCCGCAGTCTAGGTGCATCAAACTTTGAGGCTTTTTTGCATGTTACGTTTCCGCTTGCTTTTAGAGGAATCTTGACTGGATGCTTACTCACTTGGGCTAGGTCCATAAGCGAGTTTGGTGCAGTGATTATTTTAGCCAGTGTTCCAGTAACAGCTCCAGTTTACCTTTACAACGTCTTCATGGATCAAGGGCTAAGTGCTGCTGTCGTCATAACCGCATTGCTAATATTAATGTCACTGGCAATATTTGTGATAACTAAGCTGGTTACAGCTAAACCTCTCAAACCTGTATATTATTAAAAACGAAAACGGTAGGGTGGAAGAGTGAGCATTCGCGTGGAAAGCCTATCAAGGAAGTGGGAAAACTTTTCGATACATGACGTCAACTTAGGAGTTGCAGAAGGTGAATACTTTATTGTATTGGGACCTACCGGTGCTGGAAAGACGCTGTTGCTTGAGTTAATAGCTGGCTTCCACAAACCTGACTCTGGAAAAATATGGATTAATAATGTGAATGTTACTAGTCTTCCACCTGAAAAAAGAGGAATAGGGTTCGTCCCTCAAGAATACATGTTGTTTCCTCACATGACAGTCGCCGAGAACGTTGAGTTTGGACTTAAAATGCATAATGTTCCACATGCTGAACGCCAAAAAATGGTTAAAGAAATACTAGAGTTTATGGGCCTTTCACATATACGTGATAGACGCCCAATGACACTAAGCGGGGGGGAACAACAGAAAACCTCTTTGGCTAGAGCCTTAATTATAAAACCTAGAATCCTCTTGTTGGATGAGCCGTTAAGCGCCTTGGACATTAGTACGCAGAAGAAAATGCGTAACGAACTTAAAAGAATTCACGAAGAATTGAAGATAACAACGGTTCACGTTACACACAATCAGGTTGAAGCTTTCATACTTGCCGACCGTTTGGCAATTATGAAGGATGGTACAATAATTCAAACAGGTTCACTTGAACAGATTTTTCACAAACCTAAAGACAACTTTGTAGCCAGATTTGTTGGATTTGAAAATTTATTCGAGGGTAAAATTCTTGAAACTCAAGGAAGTGTCGCTAAAATTGACGTAGGCGGGGTTATGATCGAAGCTGTGACTGAAAAGGTTGGAGGTTGCACAATAGGCGTCAGACCTGACGACATCATCGTGTCGAAGCAGCCTTTCAAATCAAGCATGCGAAACACGTTAAAAGGAGAAATCATGAATTTTATGGATATGGGTTCCCTTGTAAATTTAATAGTCGATGTAAATGGCGTTTCCTTCGTCGCATTAATTACAAAAAGATCGTTTCTAGAAATGAAACTTAAGAAAGGCTCCAAAGTCTACTTGTCATTTAAGGCTTCAGCAGTTCACGTAATCTGATTCTTCAACTCATACAGAATTACTATTGCTTCGCCTAACGGCATCTTTAATCTAGCAGCAAGCTCCCCAGGGGTTATGTCTGGCTTTTCGTTTAAAACAACTTCTCTCGTGTAGGCTTTATGATGTGGATACATGACCAAAGCGTGAACAGTTTCTAATAGAATAGGCCAGAGCTTTTCTTTCTCGTATTCTTCAAAGCTCATAACACATCAAAATATATATTATATTGAAGGTTAAATATTCAATTTACTTTTACCGCAAAGTATATTTCCTTCAGAACGTGATTAAAGGCTCTAACACGTAGACAAAAGTGAAGAAGGCAATGGCAATTAAGGCAGTTATCTTCGACTTGGATGGAACTCTTGCAAACTTTAATATAGACTATAAGGCGGTTAGGGCAGACGTTAGAAGTTTCCTTGTAAGAGCTGGGTTGCCACCCTCAATTCTGTCCCTCAACGAAAGCGTGTTTGAAATGCTGAAAAAAACAAAAATTTTCCTAAAAAACAACGGCAAATCAGATAAAACTTTTTCTAAAATCCGAAGCAAAGCCTTAGCCATCGCAGAAAAATACGAGTTAGAAGCTGCAAAAACTACAAGCCTTTTTCCTGGCGTATTGGAAACTTTGAAGACTTTGAGAAAAACGGGTTTGAAGCTGGGTATATGCACAATAAACAGTGAAAAATCCGTTAACTACATCTTAAAAAGGTTTGAGATAACCAAATTTTTCGACGCTGTGATGCCTCGTGATAGGGTGAAGAATGTTAAGCCAAACCTTGAGCATTTAAAAGCCACGATGGAAGCTCTGGGTGTTAGCCCAGAAGAAACTGTTGTTGTAGGAGACAGTTGGATTGACATGCAATGCGCTAGAGAGTTGAAGGCTATCGCTGTTGGTTTG
>JAOZGF010000258.1 GCA_027491845.1 Thermoproteota archaeon
TTAGACATCATTAGAGTTAAGTATTTAGAGACCAGGAGAACCTTCAACGAACAAAGAAACAAAACGTTAAAAGAATTCACTGTTCAAACGGAGGCTAGGGGATTGCTTAAAGCACTAAACGTTGATCCTACCGAAACAATATTGAGAGATGTTGAAAAAGCTTTTTACAGCCCATTTCTTAGGTTTTTTCGCTTCAAAAATGAAGTAAGGCCTGTACTAAATAGGCTTAAGAATAAGTATGCGTTAGGGCTTGTTTCAAACACTTTTATAGGGAACGCTGTGAAAAAAGTTTTAGCAAGGAATTCCCTCCTCCACCTTTTTAAAGCAATTGTTTTGTCAGATGAAGTTGGCCTCCGTAAGCCAAGCCCAGTTATTTTTGAGGTAGCCCTGAAGAAACTCAATATCAATGCAAGTGAAGCCTTGTTTGTAGGAGACAGTCCGGAAACTGACATTGTTGGGGCCCTGTCTGTAGGGATTAAACCAGTTTTACTTGCAAGCAAAAAAACAAGACATGTCTCTCCACCAACACACGTTATTAGCAGTCTATGGGAAATCTTCACCCTACTCGAATGACCTGGCTAACAAGAACGCCTTTATTCTCACTTATCCTCTATTCTTCCTCTCACTTGGAAATAAAAGTATTTAACCTGTAGATTTCAATTGCCTTAACACCTGTTTCGTCATAGAACGCCCTTTCCAATGAGAGAACCCCTCCCCTGATTAACTCTTGAATGTAGGGTGGAGGGCTTGGGCGAAAGTAATTCACAACTATGAAACGAACCTTTCCACTTGAAACTTCACGCCAAAAGAGGTCTATGCTTCGAGGAAACAAAACTATCTTTCTTTTCGCATAATAGATTAATTGAGGCCTTAACTCACTCATTATCTCTTCTCCTTCATGTGTGAGATGTTTGAGATATTCACCTGTTTCCTTGATTTCATCATCCATTTGCGGGGGAAAGAAACAGTAAACATAGACAAACGTTGAAGCCATGTAAAAAGAAGAGAGCAACAAAATTATAGTTAAAAACTTTTTCTTGTGTTTTATTTTCAGTTTTTCAATGGAATAAGCTGCTAACACACAGAAAAAAGGCACAACAGGTAAAACGAATCTTTCTTCCTTATGAAGAAGAAAAAAAGTTGCTGTAACATAAATGATTATCCACGCCCACAATGCAAAAACATCAAAACTTGTTTTTTCTCTTTCCTTAAAGGTTAGGAAAGAAAGAAGGAGAACGTGAACGCCAACGTAGATTGGAAACCAACTTAAATATGTTAGGTTATCAACTGGGATGTCCATCTGAATCAGTCTTGAAGCAAAGTAGGGGCCCTTAAAGGGATCGCCGTACAGCTGGAGATTTAAAAAGAAAAAAGGTACTAGGAAAAACAAGAATGAGAGAATGGGGAGCCAAACGCCAGGTTTTCTCAGTGGAACCAGTTTCTTTCGTGAAAGAAACAAAATGGCCAGTACGATGCCTAACAGATAGTTTGTATACCTTGAAACAAAAGATAAACCAAGGAAAATACCTGTAGCGAAAAAATAAATTTTTTCGGCATATCTCAAGGCCAAGAGGAAAAATAGAAATGAAATAGTGCAGAAAAACGCCCCTACAACATCCGATAATACTTTGCCTCCAAAGAAAATTATTAGAGGAGATGAAAAAAGAAAGAAACTAGTGTATAGACCAATTGATTCATTGAAAAGCTTGGTGACTAGATAAAAAATCGTAAGGAAAAGAAGAACATTTAACAAGTCCACGAGGAAACGGGCGAGAAACTCGGATGAAACGTTAAACCTGAAGAATAGGGACAAATAATATGGGAGGAATGGGGGCTTATGAAGGCTTGGGACGCCTTGAATCATGAAATTCAATGGGTTCTTCACAAGGCTCTCTGCAATAACCATATACATGCATTCATCCCAGCCAAGCGAGAAACGAAGGTTTAAAATAAGTGTGAAAATAAAGAGCAGTGCGCCCATGAGGACAACCAATGCTAGTTGTTTTTTTTGCATTTATTTCACCGTATTATTCCACGGGGGTACGTTTAACTGAAGCTCCATATGAGGGGCTGTGCAAGACTTTGGGTTTTCTTTTAAAAAAATTTTTCAAAAGAAAACCATTTAAAATACCAGTTAAATTGGTGATAGGGATATTAAGCATGGGAAATCTTCTAAGGTTCCTGGCTCCGCTTAAAACAAGGTTTTTTAAATTTTCGCTTATAGGCGTTACAGGGATTTTTGTTAACCAGTTTTTCCTGTGGTTTTTAACTGAAAAAATTGGTTTTTACTATT
>JAOZGF010000259.1 GCA_027491845.1 Thermoproteota archaeon
CGGAAACGTGGGTGGGCACAGTGTCCGCAGGTCATGCAAGGGCCATGGAAGTTTACCCAGACCCCTACTTTAAAAGGCTAGCTGCCCTACTTAAAAAGGCAAAGATAAATGTTATTTCAGACCCACATACAGGGCCTTTGCATGCAAGGGTTAAAGATCTTTATAGGGAAGGCATAAACGTTGCATTGGGGCAAGATGACATAGCTGACGCTTATTACCCTTACGGAAGAAATAACATGCTCGAGGTAGCATTCCTAGCGTCACACTTGCTTTGGACGACAACGTTTGAAGACATGAATATGCTGCTCAAGATGATAACGGTAAATGCAGCTAAAACAATGAGAATAAAAGATTATGGGTTAAGGGAAGGTGCAACAGCCAACTTAGTTGTTTTAAATGCTCCAGACCTCCTTACAGCCCTCACAAGTCATGAGGCTCCTTTAAAAGTCATTAGCAAGGGCAAAGTTGTGGTTGAAAACAAGGTTGAAACCGTTTATCACCTGGATAAACCTTAAGTAGGGAGCTTAAACTTGAAGCTTTAAAAGAAGCTTTAAAAGTGAAAGGCGAAATGCTGATAGGGGTAATGTCAGACACACATGACAATGTTGATGCAATAAAAAGGGCCGTTAAGGTTCTTGTTTCAAGAAACGTTGACTTCCTAATTCACTGTGGCGACTACATATCTCCTTTCACTATTAAGCTTTACAGGGAATTAAAATGTCCTTTTTACGGCGTGTATGGAAACAATGACGGGGACAAATACACCCTAAACCAACGTTTCAAGGAATTAAACGCAGAAGTGCATGGTCAACCGCATCTTTACGTTCTAGGTGAAAGAAAAATTTTTGTTATACACGGACTACGCTCGCCTGAAACAACGAAAAGCATTGTATATGCCCTCGCCGAAAAAGGAGAATTAGATGTGATAATATATGGGCATACACATGTGTTTGAAGAGAAACGAACCCGCAAAACCCTAATTTTAAACCCTGGCGAAGTATGCGGGTACCTAACCGGAAAGAAAACCGTAGCGCTACTGGAAACGAAGGAACTTAAGGTTGAAAGAATAGATTTATAGAGAACTCTGCAGGTAGTTTATTCTAAGGCCAGGGTGCCTAGATTATTTTCAAAGAATTCCTTGGAAAGAAAGGAACAGTAATCCACACTTAAATATTTCTTTGAAACATTGATTTACTTGTCTAGCTTAGATAGGGTGTTTTTGTTTGAGAGAAGTTAAGAGGAAAAGGATCGGTAAAATGAGGAGTTCCAAGGTGTACAGGATTGGCTGTAAGAGTGAAACTAAAAATAAAAGGAAAAAATAGTGAAGAAACCGTTTTAGCCCTAGTCAACAGCGGTTTTGAAGCAAGTGAACCTCACCTTATAATCCCCCTTGAAACCGCTGAGAAACTAGGTTTCACCTCATCACAGACTGATCTAGAGGATTTTGACCTGGCAGGTGGAGGCAAAGCTTCAGGTTACAGGGTTAGAGGGAAATTTGAGGTGGAGCTAGAGTTAACCGATCGAAATCCCGTGAGTGCAAGAACCTTAATAACAATGTTGCCAGGGGAAAATGAGGCCATAATGAGCGACTACCTGGCTTCTGAGCTAAAAATAGTTATATTGGATGCGCAGAAAGGCGAATGGTGCCTTAGAGATGAAATAGGAAAGAAGAAAAGGAAGTCTGCAGTAACTTAATCGAAATAAAATTTGCATTCACGAGAGATTTGTATAGCCCTACTTTAAAGTCCTATTTTTTCTTGAAACAAATTAACGGTTTTTGTTTTACAAAGACTTTTAGATGGAAAGCTCTTAAGCCTTTGTTAAAAGCTATTTAAGAAAATCTACGGGTTCAATCTCTTATTATCTGTTTCTTTTAGTTAAATTCCTTCTGTGGAATGAAAATCCTGCATGGTTAACCTTATTTTTTCCTCCATTTCCCACTTTAAATTGATCAGGAAAGGTTGACAACACATAACTAAAAATTTAATAGTGGTTGAATGAAGAGAATCCTTCCGTAAAGCTTCAAGGGAAGGAGGGACCTTCAACTGTCAAGGGAAAAAAGAGAAACAGTGTCCTTGAAAAGAGACATTTCCTGGTTTGGGTCTTTTTCAATGGGTTTCGCCGACGTAGGTGCCGATGTTTTCATAGCGATCGGAATAATAGCGTTATTCGCGGGTGGAGCAGCCCCCCTATCAATTATAATTGCTTCAATTGCGTACATATGCAATGGGCTGATGTATGCTGAATTAACAACGATTTATCCCTATGCGGGGGGGGCGCAAATTTATTCGATGAAAGCCTTCAACGACTTACTAGGTTTTCTAGCTGGATGGGCCCTCCTGCTGGATTACGTTGTTGATATTTCGCTTTTTTCACTAGCTACGACAGGTTATTTGTCCTCTTTTTTCCCCTTCTTCCAAGGAAAGAGTAATTTAACCCCTGTGATTTCATTTTTCCTCGTTCTAGGCTTAATCATCATAAACATCTTTGGTATAAAGGGTTCCTCTAGGTTTAATGAAACCCTTGTCTCAGTAACCCTGGTGACCCAATTATTAATACTTTTCTTAGGCTTTGTTTTCGCTTTTAAGCCAGGGCTCTTCACAAGGCAGATTCTGGAGGTCGGCTCACCAAATTCCTTCCAGCAAATTTCGTATTTAGGCATAGGCAGCATTAGGAACGAAAACTTTCTTTACTCAATAACCCTAGCCATGATATCCTTTATAGGAATAGAATCCATCGCCCAAGCAGCAGAAGAAACAAGGAGGCCTGAAAAGTGGATACCTAGGGCATACAAGTTATCTATTTTGTCCGTGGTCTTCATGGTTCTCGGTTTTTCTTGCCTGGGAATGGGGATATTGCCTTGGAAGGAACTAGCAGGAAGTTATTCAAGTCCATTACTGGCCATAAGCCAAAAAATCCCATTTTATCCCGCCATCTTAACTTTCATCGTAGCTTGTGTAGCTGTGGCGATTTGCTACGTTTCAACTAACACGGGGGTAATTGGTGTTTCAAGAGTGACGTACTCAATGAGCAAACTCAACCTCTTCCCAAAATGGTTCTCCTCTGTTCACACAAGATTTAAGACACCTTACAGAACAATCATCATATTCGGGTTGATAGGCGGGCTTCTTTCCTTCGTAGGAGACCTACCTGCAATAGCAGACCTTTACGCATTCGGGGCACTTCTTTCTTACATTTTTGTTTCAGCATCATTTATCATCATAAGGAACAGGGAAAAAAACATTTATAGGAGCTGGAAGGTCCCTGGAACCTTTCTGTTCAAGGTGTCAGGAAAAAAACTGGAGATCCCGCTGGTTGGCGTAATAGGGATGATTTTTAACCTCTTCATATGGATCTTAACAGGGCTTTATCACTCCACAGGTCGAGTTCTCGCGATTGCATGGTTTTCCACAGGCTTAGCCATTTACATCCTCTACAGAAAGAAGGCGAGCCTGAACATTTTATCCTCGCGGATAAAGGAAAAAATAACCCCCCTCGCAAGAATAACGACAGCATCGTTTTTAATGGATCCCTATGACGACATAACAGCAATAGCTGAAACGATAAGGCATAGGCTTAAGAAGTTCTTTGACATAACTGTAACATGCATCATTGACCCAGACCTGTTGAAAATGAATTATATTGAGGCATATGGGTTTGGAGAGAAACTCAAAGCTGAATTTGACGGGAACAAATCGGTAAAGTCGCTTATTAAGTCAGGTTACTCCGTTAAGTTCAAGTTTTACGTTGGCCCGATGGAGAAAATAGTTAAGGAAGAAGCATTATCACCTGACAAAGACGTTATCATTGTTTTGGTGAAAAGAAAATTGTTAAGGAGGAGAGAAGAACCCGAGACGCTTAAGTTTTTAAGGAAAACAGGTAAGTTAATGGTTTTAAGGGTTTTCAGGTAGGATAAAACAAAGATGGTTAGGGCAAAAACAAAAGTTTTATTACCTGTCCCTTCTAAAGTGGACAAGTATCTTGTCTCCAAGTACATGAGCGTCATTCAGCTGCTGAGGGAACCTGAAGTTGTGATACTAAACGTGATTCAGCTTCCTTTTTCTTCTTCATTAGACCAAGAACAACATGCTGAGGCAATTGAGACCTCAAGAAGAGAACTTGAAAAGCTGAAGGAATTCTTCAGGCAGCAAGGCATAAACGCAAAAGTGAAAGTAGGCATAGGTAGGGACGCTGCCGACGGAATAATAACTGAAGCAAAGACAGGGGATTATTCCCTCATCCTCATGGTAAAAAGGAGAAAAGGAAAATTTAAAATATTTGAAAAGAGCGTTACTAAAAAAGTCTTAAGTCATGTTGATATACCGGTTATTTCAGTTCTGGAGTGAAAAACACATGCCTGTTAAAGTAATAATATCGATTTTCCTTGAGCCAGGCTCAATGGATTCTGTTGCTAACACTTTGAAAAAGCTCCCTGAAGTGAAAGATCTCTACGAGGTAACCGGCGAATATGATTTGGTTGCGTTCTTAGAGGTTGAGTCAGTGGAGGTATTTAGGGAAATATTAAAAAAACATTTTTTAAATCTAAAAGGGATTAAAGGAACGGTTTCATCAGTGATCCTCTACACTCATAAGAAAGACGGGGTCCTTGTTTAGCAACAACCAGCTTGCTC
>JAOZGF010000275.1 GCA_027491845.1 Thermoproteota archaeon
TATGTTTACCATCTCCCTAACAAATCTGTCTAATTCTTCATTCCAATAATCGACAAAGATACTTGAAAGTTTAACTATTTCATCCCCTGCTGCCTCGATTTCCTTGGCAAACAACCTGTAATCAATGGATTTTAAAAGGGTTACCCCTAATTTATCCGTGTAAGTTGGGTTTGAGAGAACCGATCTAATCTGCTTTACTATGAGGAAATAGAGTCTATCCACGTCTCGGTCCCTTATTAAGAGCTGTTTAAACAAGTCAAAATTTTTGGTTTCCAATGCCAATATGAGGTCTCTGAGCATGCCTGAGACAAGGAGCCTCATTCTCTTTAATCCGTTCTCAAGAGGAAGTACAGACGGATTGGAAAGGTCCTTTATAACTATTTTGTCAGCTGTCTCCTCCACAACTTCCAGGCCAATTACGCTCTTCACAACCTTGTCTATTGCGTTTCTTTCCTCCAACGAAATCCTCTGTTTCCCTGTGACAATCATTGTTTGGTGGCCGCCGAGGTATTTATCTAGGATTATTCTCCTTAGAAAAGAGCTGTCCCCGCAGGTTTTAACGTAAGCTGTTTTTTCTTCCTCTTTTGTTTTTTCAGGCCTTATAATTAAGCTTGAAGAAAACTCTTCAACTTCAACATTGTCTTTTTCACTTAAATTCATTAGTTTAACCCAGTTTTTCGGCAAGGTGACGGCTAAACTGCCGCTCCCTATCCTCAGTATCTTTCTCTTCATGGGTTTCCTCCTCAAGTAAATAATTGTAATTAAATATTCTTAGAATTAGTACATAAAATTTAAAATAATTATTTTTCGAAAAGGGCTTAAGGAGGATTAAACATGAAGTCGGCTTCCGTTAAGACGATGCTTACGGCTGCAAATGCAGCTCTCTATGCAGTAATAGGGTACTTCACCTATTTTGGTATTTTCGTGTACGGAGTAAGGTTTTGGCCTGCTGTCGTTATTCCCACGATCTTCGCCGTCCTCTTCGGTCCATGGGTTGGCGGAGTTGGAGCTGCCATCGGAATCTTTATCAGCGACATGCTTGTACATGGAAACCCTCTCCTAAGCATTTCCGTAGG
Source organism: Thermoproteota archaeon (assembly GCA_027491845.1). Taxonomy (GTDB): domain Archaea; phylum Korarchaeota; class JAOZGF01; order JAOZGF01; family JAOZGF01; genus JAOZGF01. Next base: position 1,077 of record JAOZGF010000275.1, read on the forward strand.
TGTTACAGCTAATTTCCTTGGATTCTATCTGGTGGGATTCATAACGAAAAACTTTTCGTGGAGGAGGTTCCTAATCGGATGCATTACAGGCTTATTCATTGGAAGCCTCATAATAGGTATCGGTATTTGGCTTTGGAGCCAAGTTTTCTTGCTTCCAGGTAACACAGAGGTAACGCCTTTACCTGCATATGCTGCATTAACGACTTTTGCATGGACTTTTCTGTCAGAAATCCCTTTCATGCTTACCCTAGCGCCTCCAGTTATCAAGGCCGCTTTTGAGGCGTTTCCAGCGATAAAGGAGGAAAAAGGTTTAAAGTAGCTTTTAAAGGGTGCAAAAGATCTTGTTCGTAGTTGGCATAGACATTGGTGGAAGCACAACAAAGACCGTGGCTGTACAGGATAAAGAAATCAAAGGCTTTTCTTGTGTAAGGAATACGGATCCCGTATCAGCTGCTTCTGGTTCATTGGGAAAACTCCTTTATTCCATGGGTAGAGGACTTGACGATGTTGACGCAATAGCCTTGACAGGCGTCGGATCAAAAAAAATTTCAGGCAAAATATTTGAGTTTAAACCGATTAAAGTTGATGAAATAACAAGTATAGGTTTGGGAGGGTTATATTTAAGCGGTAAAAGCAAGGCGTTGGTTGTCAGTGTTGGAACAGGGACTGCCATGGTTGCAGCACGTCAAAACGGTGAGATAATTCATGTAGGCGGGACAGGAGTAGGCGGGGGAACACTAGTTGGCCTGGGAAGATGTGCATTAAACAAGAGCTCCATTAAATCCATAGAGAAACTCGCTGAAAAAGGCAGGCTGGAAAAGGTTAATTTAACTGTCTTTGACCTGGCAGGCGGTCCTGTGGGTGAAATATCTGAAAATGCAACAGCATCTAACTTCGGAAAAATAGGTGACGATTTTTCCCATGAGGATGTAGCTGTAGGAATAAATAACATGGTTGCTGAAGTAATTGGCACAGTCTCCGTCATGGCTGCAAGATGTTACTCCCTAGAGAAAGACATAGTGTTTGTGGGAATGGTTCTTCAGAACAAATTATTCAGGGAACACTTGTTCAGGACCCTTGCAATCTTCAGAGCCCGGGGAATTGTGCCTAGAAACGCGGATTATTGTTCGGCAGTGGGGGCAGCCCTCCATGTTGAACCGAGAATTAGAAAAAATAAAAATCGAGAACTTGGAAATTGAGGCAAATGGTTTCAGGATCACTGGAAAAATTGTTTTTCCAGGCAAGGGAAAAGAAGAGAGGTATCCCGTGGTTGTGGTTTGCCATGGTTTCCCTGTAACCCCTGAACCCGTTGAGAAAAAGGGATACCTTGACCTAGCTTCCAAACTAGCTAAAAAACAAGTGATTGCGTTAATATTCAATTTCAGGGGCACTGTTGGAAGTGAAGGTTACTTCAGCATTAAAAACTGGGCTGAAGATGTAAGGTCTGTTGTAGATTTCATTGGAGAAATCCCTGAAGCAAAAAAGGAATCTGTTGGCCTCCTTTCCTTCAGTCTTGGAGCCTACGTGTCCTTTTACAGTGCAGCTGCAGATGACCGAGTGAAGTTTTTGGTTTCCTGCAGTTCACCGGCCAAGTTAGATCTTCATGAAGAAAAACTAAAAAGTAGACTCAGTGAAGCTTTAAGTAAGGGGGTTATTAGAGTTAGAAACCTTAAAGAAACAGTTAACCAATGGGTTCGTGATTCAAAGGAACTTTGCCCTTTAAATTGGATCGGCAAGATTTCTCCGAGGCACGTCCTAATAGTCCACGGTGGAAACGATGAAATCATAAGTGTTAAAGATGCCTATAAGTTATATGCGGAATGTAGGTATCCCAAGGAACTCTTAATTTTAGAGGAAGCAGGGCACAAAATAAGAAGAAATAAATTAGCCATGAACCTAATACTTAGAAAGATGTTAAACATTCTAAAGAAGCTCTAGAAACCTTAAGGTTCACCTGCTTCAAGGCAAAAAAATGGTTAAAAAAAATGGACAACTTAAACAATAAATTCAAGGAAGCCTATGAAAAAATAAGTTACCACGTCAAGGAAAAACTTAAAGGCGAGAAATCAGGCCATGACTGGCTTCACGTGCAGAGAGTAATCAAGAACTCTTTGAGGATCGCTGAAAAAGAGGGTGGAGACAGGGAAATCTTAAGGTTCGCCTCTTTACTCCATGACGTTGAAATAGGATTAGAACATGAAAAGGGAGTAGATCATGCAACCGAGTCAGCTGAATCAGCAAGGAAAATCCTAGTTAGGTATGGTTTACCTAAAAAATTTATCGATAAAGTTGTTTATGCAATAAGGGTTCATAGGTATGGAAAAAAGATCGTCCCAAAAACACTAGAAGCAAAAATTCTCCAGGACGCTGACAGGCTGGATTCAATTGGCGCGATAGGTATAGCTAGGGCCTTTGCATATGCTGGTTCTCGGGGAGCGCCTCTCTATGATTTCAATGAGGAAGTAAGTGAATACGATCCATTCAAAGTGAAATCTGTGGTTACACACTTCCATGAAAAACTATTAAAAGTGAAAGACAGCCTCCACACGGATGCAGCTAAGTCCATTGCAGAGGAAAGACATAGGTTCATGGTCAAATTCATTGAAAGGCTCATGAAGGAAATTTCAGGTGAGGCATGAAT
>JAOZGF010000188.1 GCA_027491845.1 Thermoproteota archaeon
CGCGCCGATACCCCACAGTAACGCGTACTACACAGACATAAACTCAGCCCTCACACCCCTCATGAACAACCTTGTTAAGGTGGTGACACTTAGAGAGTCAAGTTTTCCCGCATACATAGAGGGCAGATCGGCGGAGGTTGTTGCGGGAAGAAGCGTGATAGGTGGAATAGGCGAAGTCCATCCTCAAGTTCTCATCAATTTTAACCTTGAACAACCGGTTGCAATATTCGAGATAAACATAGACTCCTTATAACCATGGGTCGCCTTGTTATGGTGAGGTTTAGAAGTGTTTCCTGAACAGGATGAAAAGCACAACAGAGAATAGGCTCACGACGCCCCCATAAACAAACGCCGCTTCAGGGGAGACACTTTGCCATAGAAAGCCTGTGACAAGGTTTGAAGGAAGTGCTGCCAACCCAATTGAAGTGTGAAAAACACCTAAGGCAGTGGCCCTTAATTCCTCAACCGACAAATCCGACACCAATGCACGTTGGTTTCCATCTATTATCGCGTAAACAATGCCGTAAGATGAAAACAAGACAATTAAGGCAGGGAGCGAGTTAAAAATGGCTAAGCCAAAGTTTGTCAGTGAAAAAAGAAGGTATCCGGCTACAAGGACTTTTTTTCTACCTAACTTATCGGATAAAGCGCCGAATGGAACGGCAAACAATGCATAAAAAACATTAAACAAAACATACAAGAGGATTGGGGCTGCAACAGACCACCTTCCAGTGAAGAGAACCTGTGCTCGAAGGATAAAAAACATGTAGCTGAAATTTGCTAGAGCAAATATGGTTGAAACCGCAATGAACAACTTCAGTGAAAATGGAAGTTTACCTATGCTCAAGCTCAGTTTTAGTTTCAGGTTTTCTCTCCTTCTCTTCTCCTTAACAAACTTAAGAGGAATCAGTGAAAAGAAAGCCAGTAGGGCTGCAGTTATAATTATTAAGTTGAAATTAAACCGGTAAAGCCAGTAAAGTGCAAAAACAGTGAGTGAGCCGACGATGGCGCCGAGGGTATCCATGGATCTGTGGATGCCGAAGCCTTTCCCTCTTTTTTTCGGCATTGATTCAGCTATTATCACGTCTCTTGCAGCTGTTCTTAATCCCTTACCAACCCTTTCAAGGCTTGAAAAGGCAAGTATGTGCTGCCACAATGTTGAGAACGCAAGCAAGAGTTTAAAGAGGCTGGATGTAAGGTATCCTGAAAAAACAAACAATTTTCTTTTGCCTGTTTTATCAGACCAATAGCCGCAAAAGACCTTTAAAACATTTGAAACAACGTCCCTTAAACCCCCTATCAAGCCAACCACTTCACCTGTCCCGCCTAAAGCAACAATAAACATGGGCAAGATAGGCATTATCATTTCACTACTTAAATCATTCAAAAAACTCACAATGCTGAGCAACAGAACATTTATGGTTATTTCCCCCTTACTTCCCCTGTTTCCAACCAAGTTAGACCCTCTAACTCTCTTTAACTAATTCAAAAAAATTAAATCGCTTCTTTATAAAAAGAAACCTTAAAAATTCCATTAAGGTTTGGAGGGGAATAGTTTTTTAAGTGGAGTGAAGAACTAATTTGTCTCCATGAGTGAAATTGTCATCGAATTACTGAGATCAACCCCTGTCTATGAGGCAAAAATAGAGATCGTGGAACGAAAGGGAGTAGGACATCCTGACTACATTAGTGATAGCATCTCAGAGAGAGTTTCAATCGAGTTGAGCAAGGAATACCTGAAAAGGTTTGGAAGGATACTACACCATAACATTGATAAAGGCTTACTTGTTGCGGGTGAAGTTGAAAGAAAATTCGGCGGAGGAAAGGTGATTAAGCCAATGCTATTCGTTTTCGGAGACAGGGCAACATTTAGGTTTGATGAAGAAACTGTTCCAATTGAGGAAATAGCCATAAACACGGCAAAGGAATGGTTCAGGCAAAACCTTAGGTTCGTTGACCCGGAAAAACACGTTAAGTATCAAGTCGAGCTAAAGAGGGGGTCTGAAGAATTAATGGATATTTTTAGGCGTAGAAAAAAAATATTAGACGCCAATGACACGTCTGCAG
>JAOZGF010000016.1 GCA_027491845.1 Thermoproteota archaeon
AGGGCGATATCTGAGGGAAAAGAAAACATAGAGGTTGTTGAGTTCGTTTCAACGTCCCCCATAGGTTAAAACAAAGTTGTTTAGAGGCGTTTTAGTGTTTTAAGGCGCATGCGTTCGCTATGGAAAAGGCTTAAACTTAAAAATTTGTAAGGACAAAATTGCTAGGGAAGTAATGTGGTGAGGAAAAAAAATGCCTGTCTACGTGATGTTAACAACCCTGACGGATGAGGGAAGAAAAACTATTAAGACTAATCCTGAAAGGATAAGGGAAGTTAACAGGGAAGTTGAGGCTAAAGGAGTAAAAATCCTCGCGCAATATGTTGTTTTCGGCCCATATGACTTTGTAAACATCCTTGAAGCTCCTGACAACGAAACAATAGCTAAAATAGCCATTGAACTCGGGTCAAGGGGAACTGTTCAAACAATGACAATGGTGGCTATGTCTGTAGACGACTTCATTGAAGCGATAAAGAAAAGATGAAAAATTAGAAGCCTAAAATCCTTTCCTCTTTTTTTAATGGTTAAAAGCCAACTTTCAGGAACTCGTTAATTGCCGCGTCAATCAGTAAAATTCTACTTTCTTAAACTCTAAGCTCACGGTTGTTTCAGTCAATGTAATCCTATTTTTCCCAAAAGGACTTAATATGAGCTATTGAATTAGGAGGTTAATTTAAGGGAAAAGCAATTACTGGAGAGCTCCTTTCCATGTCTTTTCTTGAGGAAATTAAAAAAGCCGTTTTAATTCCTTTAAATCATGTTTAAAGGATAGAGTGGTGGCGATGGCGTTATTTGGATCTCTCGCCAGAAATGAGCTACATGAGAAAGGTGACATTGACGTCTTCGTGGTAACAAAAGACTTGCCAGAGCCTAAAAACCATGTGGCAAGGAGAAGACACATATATGGGTGCTTAACAAGGGTGATTGACAGGTTTGGGGGACGCCACCCTAATTGAGTTAACGGAGGGCGAAATAAAGAAAATGGAAACAATAACGCCTCTAATGCTAAACATTGCCTTGGACGGCTGTATCCTTTACGATGAAAAGGGGAAAGTTACAGAATTCCTTGAAAATAAGGAAAACCGCTAAGGAGAGTGGTTTAAGGAGGTATAGGGCTCCTGACGGAAAATATGTTGGAAACTAAGATATCTAGGCCAAGTAATTGAGGTTTAATTACTGGAGATAAACCCTTTTGAAAAAGCTGCTTACAAAAAAATTAGCGCTGAATTATTTAAAGAGGCTGAGAAATCGTTTGAAGGCAAAGATTCACCTGGATGCATTCTATATTCTCAATTAACAGCTGAAAACGCAGCTAAAAGCCATTATAAGTATTTTTAGGCTGCCTAGTTGGAGTCATGACCCATCTCCAGAGATAAGGGGCATATTAAAGGAACATGCAGGTGAGATCTCAAAGAAAAAAAGTAAATTAATCACCATGCTTGCCAACTTAGCTGAAATTTCACGGCCACTTGCTTCAGAGCATGGCAGAGCAACTTTGGAGAACCTGAGAGAAGATTAACCCCCTGAAGAAATATATGGAGAGGAGGATGCTGAGGAAGTCTTTGAAGAAGCGGAGAAAGCCATTGAAATAATGGAGGAATTCTTGAATTACTGGGAAAAATAGGAAGGTCTAGCTGTTTAGGAAGTAGCTTGAAACAACTTAGAAAACTTCTGATTTCTTGTTGCTCTGAAGATTTTGTAGAGTTTTCTTATTATCTCCACAGAAAAAATTGTTGAGGGGAAAAAGAAGCAGTAGATCACAAGGGAGGAAGTTGAAAAAACCGTTAGAGGGGTCAATGAAAACACTGTTCCACAGAAGGCTAAACTTAGCAGGGAAAGGAACGCTATTGTTGAAACAATTAACTTGGACCTATCTATTTTAAAGCTGACGGCTACTTTCCTTGGCAGTATTGCCAAGAAAAACAGTTCGACGGGAGCCACATATGTTAAACCCAATAGGATTGAAGCCATTATTCCAGCTGAGATAACGGCTAACTCAGGGTTTAAACCGTAAAGGAGCTTTGTTAAATGATTGGCGAGAACAAGTGTTTTTATCAAGGGGTAAATCATTGCTTTCATAAGGTTTCTGAGCAAGTCGTTTGAAGCTATTACGCCGGCGACGTGTGGGCTAAATGAATAATAAAAGTTGTTGAATGCTTCCATGAAGCATTTC
>JAOZGF010000190.1 GCA_027491845.1 Thermoproteota archaeon
TTTTCCTCCAGACCTTCCATCCTGTTTTGCAGAATCCCTCTCTTTCTTTAAGGTCTGCAAAAACCCACTTAACAAGCATGAAGAAAAGCTGCTTGTAGTTTTCAGCTTCTTTTATTATGGGGGGGACGCCGAGCAATATAAGATGATTTGTAAATGTTTCTTCAATTGTATGTTGCAGTTCACCTGTTATTTTAGCCTCACTCCATTTATAGTTATTATTTTGAAGCCACTCCCTCACTCTTTTAAGAACATAACCCGTGCATACGAATATTTTTTCATTTTTTTCGACGTTCAACCTCTTGAAACATGCCTCAACTATTTCAGCAGCCCTCTTGAGATAGGTTTTTTCCTTGAACTTCTCTTGAAAAAATGAAACGTCTATTTCTCCATGACAGAATTCTTTGTTTTCCTTTCTGTAAACACCTATCACGACAGGTCCAACTAAAGACCCCCAGCCTGCGTCATCTATTTCAATTGTCAATTTGTTGTTTCCTGTTTCTGTTTTAAAGAACCAAAAAGTTTGTTAGGATTTTCCTGAGGTTTAGTAAGTCTTCAAGGTGGACGAATTCGTTTTTAGTGTGGAAGTTTGTGTCTCTCCTTATCAAGCCATAGGATATGACAGGTTTTCCCATTTCAGCTAAAATATGTCCATCGTTTGCCCCTAGTTCGCCAGCTATTTTACAGGGCTTGGCCAATGTTTTTTCTATTGATCTCTTAAACTCCTTGACAAGCGGATGACTCGGGTCCGTATAATATCCTGGACAAGAATACGTAAATTTCACGTTAACTTTAATCTTGAGCTTTTTCGACCTCGCCTGGATCGCCTTAAGAACGTCTCTTTTTCCTTTCTCGATTTCTTCCTCTGGAACTAATCTCCTGTCAAACCTTATTTTGCATTGATTAGGTATCACGTTTTCCTTTATGCCTGCGTTGATCATTGTAACCGTAAACCTAGGCCATAACGAGCTCCTTCTCGTGAACTCAGGCGCAGGAATGATGCTTTCTCTTTTACTTAATTCATCCTCATATCTCTTTAGATCAATTATCAGTTCAGCGGCCTTCTTAATTGGGTTTTCAGCTAAGAATGGGTATCCTGCATGTCCCCCCTTACCTTCAACTGTTATTTCTCCATGAAGGATTCCACTTGCCCCTATGGAGATGTACTCAGGGCTGGAGTCCAATATGACTACATAGTCGATTTCTCCCTTTAATTTTTCAGCCACGTACTTCATTCCGAACTCCGGGTTTTCTTCTTCATCACATGTTGCTGTGAAGATTATGTTGTATCTTAACTTTTTCTTCCTCAAAATTTTTAAAGCCCCAAGTGAGGCCGAAATTGTTCCTTTAGTGTCAGCTGTCCCTCTTCCATAGGCTTTCTTTCCTTCCACTGTGAGGATGTAAGGTGGCTTCGTCCAACCACTTCCAGCCGGGACGACGTCATAGTGTGTAGCCATGAAAACTGTTTTTTCAGCACCCACGTCTTTCCTTATTAAAACGTTTGGACGTGGCTTTCCATCACTTGCTAAGTTACCTGCATCCAATATTTCTGTTTCGTACCCTAGTTCTTCTCCCTTTCCTTCTATGTATTCAGCACATTCCAAATACTCTTCTTTCGTTACGCAGTCTGTTTTAAAGGATACAAGGTCTGCTAAAACCTTTAATTCATAGTTCTCCATGTTAAACCATCTTCTTTAAAAAAACAAATCAGCTTAAGGGCTTTTTTCGAAAGAGGGTTTTTAGGTTTAATTAAGAATATTTAAGCATTTAAATTCATTAAGGGTTTTCGAGTATTTTGTTATTTGTCGCCGCGTGTTTTGGGGGTGCTTGACCTTGCACATTGACAGAGCAAAGGACGAAAAAATGATTGGCAAAGAGATTACTGTCCAAGGATGGATATACAACAAGAGGTCTTCAGGAGGAGTAAAATTCCTGTTGTTAAGGGATAGCTCGGGAATAATACAGGCGATAGCTAGAAGAGACATGATGAAACAGGAAGAATTTGACAAAATCGATGAATTAACGCAAGAGTCGTCTCTGTGGGTTAAAGGAGTTGTTAAAAGGGAGAAGAGGGCGCCAGGCGGCTATGAGCTAGTGATTAAAAGCTACGGAGTTATAGGTAAGGCTGAAACTTATCCCTTAGCTAAAAAATCTCACGGTCCAGATTTTCTGTTGAGTAATAGGCATCTCTGGATCAGGAGTCCGAGGCAAACGGCTATTTTAAAGGTTAGAGAGAAATTAATTGAGGCAGCAAGGGAATATTTCAAAGAAAACGGATTTTATGAAGTGTCTCCACCTATTTTAACCCCTTCAGCATGTGAGGGAGGCGCAACCCTTTTCAAGCTTAATTACTTTGGAAGGGAAGCATACTTAACCCAGAGTTCCCAGCTTTACCTTGAAGCACTAATCTTCAGCTTGGAAAAAGTGTGGTGTTTAGCACCTTCTTTTAGGGCTGAAAAATCCAGAACGAGAAGGCATTTAACCGAGTATTGGCATTTGGAAGCAGAGGAGGCATGGACAGGTAATGAGGGAAACATGGCAATACAAGAGAGCTTGGTTAGCCATGTCTGCAGAAGGATTGCGGAAGAGGCGAAAGAAGAGTTAAGATTATTTGGAAGAGATCCTGAGGACCTTAAAGAGGTAGAACCACCTTTTAAAAGAATAACTT
>JAOZGF010000192.1 GCA_027491845.1 Thermoproteota archaeon
GAGGAACTAGGGATCATGATGGTTTTCTTCGGCCACGTTGCAGACGGAAACCTTCATCCCGTGATGTTAATGGATCCAAGAGATCCTGAACAATGGGAGAAAGCCTATAAAATGGAAAAAGTGATCATGGAGATAGTTAGGAAAAGGAAAGGAACAGTCTCAGCTGAGCATGGAATAGGAATATCAAAGATCCCGCACATGAAAAACATTTTAGGCTCCAAATTAGAAGTAATGAAGAAAATAAAAAGTGCACTGGATCCGAACAACATCATGAACCCCGGCAAAATGGGTTTGGACATTGTGGAGAGAGGGGGCAAGCAAAACATTTTCTACACAAACCTTTCCCAAGTAAAGGAAGAATACCTTGTTTCAAAACACATAGATGAAATGTTGAAATGCCTTAAATGCGGGTTCTGCCGTGTAGTTTGCCCTTCCTTCCAAAACAGTTATTTGGAGTCTTGGAACGCTAGAGGACGCGTACTCCTCGCTTACTATCTCTCCACTGGTGAAATAGCTCCTTCAGAAAGGTTGCTTGAGAAACTGAACACTTGCACCTTATGTATCAATTGCAGGGAAGCTTGCCCAGGAGGGATAAATGTCGCAGAAATCGTTGAAAGCGCCAGAGCAGACCTAGCAAGCCAAGGAATAATCCAACCGTTCTATAAAGAAATAGCTGAAAACATCAAGTCGTTCGGGAACCCGTATGGTTTAGAAAGAGAAATTTTAAGGGTTAGAGCCCGACGCAAACCTGTATTTAAGGAGTTGAATCAAAAAATAGATAAGTGGCAGGGTTCAGGGGGAAAAATCCTTTACTGGATGGGGTGTGTTTACACCTATAAGCTTCCCCAGCTAGCCAACACAACAATAGATGTCCTTGAGAAAATAGGCGTTGACCTAACCGTCTTAGGTGAAGGAGAAAGCTGTTGCGGATCCATACTTTTCATGACGGGGCAACTTAGAGAAGCAAAGGAAACTGCTGAAAAAGTTATAGGGAAAATAAGGAAGGTTAAGCCAGACCTTGTCATAACCTCCTGCCCATCCTGCTACAGAACACTTAACGAAAGATACGGTAAGCTAGGGCTCAACACAGGGTTCAAGGTACAGCATATTTCGCAGTTTCTAGATGGGCTTGTTACCTCAGGAAAAATAAGTTTTAAGGCGATAGATAAAGTTTTGACCTACCATGATTCCTGTGAACTAGGTAGAGGAGCAAACGTTTACGATGAACCAAGAAACATACTTAAAAAAATACCTAAAGTTAAATTCGTCGAGATGATTAAAAGCAGGAACCTTTCAAGCTGTTGTGGGGCTGGTGGCGGGGTTGCAGAGATATATCCTGAACTTTCAGCCCAGATAGCTGACCTTAGAATTATGAACGATGTATTACCCACTAAAGCATCCACCTTAGTGACAGCTTGTCCAAGCTGCTACTTAAACCTAAAAGAGAGAATTGAAGAAAAAAACTTACCCATCAAGGTAAGTGATTTAATGGAAATAGTAAACAGTGCGATAACAAAAAAATGAAAAAAAGAGATATGTTTTAAGATGCCATCAAAAATTAAGTAATTTTTTTAATTCATTGATCACTTCACCTTTTTCACAGGAAAAAATTATGAAAAAATTCATTCAAATGAGAGTTGTTTGACGTAGGTGCTGGAGGCTGAGGAAAATGGAGCCCAAGCCAACCCATGAAATACTCACAATGGGGGAGCAATTTGAGTCAAACGCAAGAAAGTGGCCCGACAAATTGGCTGTAAAGGACTGGCAGGGAAAAAAAGCAACCTATAAAGAACTAGATGAAAGAGTGAACAAATTAGCCAATGGATTGTTGGATTTAGGGCTAGAAAAAGGAGATCACGTTGCTTTAATGCTCCACAACAGAATAGAATTTATCGAGTGCCTCTACGCGTTTGCTAAGGCAGGACTGATAAGCTGTGCAATAAACTGGCGCTACACAGGCAAAATGATAACCCACATAGTTAACAATTCAGATTCAAAGGCAATAATAGTGGAAAAAGAATTCCTAGACAGGATAAAAGAAGTTAAATCAGACTTTCAAATGGTTGAGGAAGACAAATACATTGCAATTGACGCAGCACCTGAAGGATACATAAACTATGAGGACCTGATAAGAAAGTCCTCTTCAAAGAAGCCTGATGTGGAAGTAAGCGAAAAAGATACATGGATCATCGTATATACTTCAGGCACAACAGGCCTGCCTAAAGGATGTGTCAGGTCCCATGGCTCCTATGCTCACTTTTACTTAAACGTTGCTGTCGATAACAGATTCACAATAAATGATTACGGAATGATCGTAATGCCCTTATTCCATGTCAATTCAACGTTTTATGGGCCAATATTTAATTATATCGGTGCATCCCTCTATGTAGGGTCAGACAAGGGTTTTGACGCCAGAGAATTCTTGAAAACCGTTGAAAGAGAAAAAATAACGTTTACATCACTTATACCTACCCACTATAACCTAATATTGAGCATACCTGAGGAAGAAAGGAAAAAATATGATGTAAGCTCGCTGAAAAAGATACTTTGCTCTTCCGCTCCAGCTACGCCTGAACTAAAAAAGAGAATCATGGATTACTTCAAAGGGGTTGAACTTTACGAGGCCTACGGATCAACTGAGGCAGGGCTAGTTACAATACTCTTGCCAGAGGATCAAATAAGGAAGGCTGGATCTATTGGAAAAGAAACGACTGGAACCTATGAAATAAAGCTTCTCGACGAAAACAAGAGGGAGGTTCCAGTAGGGGAGGTAGGTGAACTTTACTCACGCGGCTCAATGATGTTCGACGGATACTATAAAATGCCCGAGAAAACAAGGGAGGCCTTCTACGGGGAATACTTTTCAGCAGGAGACATGGCCAAAAAAGATGAAGAAGGGTACTACTATTTAGTTGAAAGAAAACATAACATGATAATCACAGGAGGAGAACACGTATATCCGTCAATTGTGGAAAAAACAATAAAAAAACTGCCTGAAGTGTTTGACTGCGCAGTGGTGGGCTTACAGCACTGGAAGTGGGGTGAAGCAGTAACAGCCTTCGTTATATTAAAAGAAGGCAAAAAACTAACTGAACAACAAGTAATTGATTTCTGCAAGAAAAACTTGGCCAAATTTGAAGTTCCTAAGGCTGTAGTATTCATAAGGGATGAAGAAATGCCGAGATCACCAACTGGAAAAATATTGCACGTGAAACTTAGAGAAAGATACAAAGATTTCTATAAAGACCTAGAGCCAAGGTAAAACACTAAAACGCTAACATCCTTTAAGGCTTAAACCACAATTACACTTTTTTTAAATTTTTATTGGCTCTCTATTTTTTAAAAAATCATAGAATCAGTCGATTTTTAATTTATCTGATCGCTCTTTCTAATTTGGCCTTTTTTTAACTGTTAACAGTGTTTTAAAGAAATAACCCCGAAAAAAAGTACGCTACCGCATACGAGCTAAAAACAGTTCCACTTTTCTGAACAAAAAAATAAAATATTATTTTTCTTTTTCTAAAAACCCGTACAAAGAAAACGCGTGAAAAGAACATGGATGAAAACTCCTTTCCCTCCCAAGCAATAAAGTTATTTTACATAATATTTTACATAATAACTTCAATACCTTGCATATTGGATTTCCTGGATAAAAAACTAAGGATTCAAGGATACTGTGGCCTTTGGGGCTGGAGTCATGGCGCGAAAAAGGGGAACGAAATAAGAAACGAGAAGAAGATGCAGGCAATATTTAGAGAAACTTTGATGATCAGCCCTAAGGTCATTTGGGGAGAGGCGGAGAGAGGGTACAGAGTGGTCAGAATGAATGGTAAAATTTACTGTA
>JAOZGF010000043.1 GCA_027491845.1 Thermoproteota archaeon
TATAACTACTCCAGGATGGGTTTCACAACGGTCATTGAACCAGCTACTCCCCCTCTCGAGACAAGACACACCCATGAGGAGCTAAACGACATACCTATGATCGATAAAGCCTGCATGCCTGTTTTCGGGAACAACTGGCTTGTGATGAAATACATTGCAGAAGGAGAAATAGAGAAATGCGCGGCATACGTTGCATGGATGCTTGGCGCAATAAAGGGGTACGCAATAAAAATAGTTAACCCAGGTGGCGTTGAGGCCTGGAAGTTCGGGGGAAACGTGAAGAGCATTGATGACGAAGTGCCAAACTTCAACATAACCCCTAGAGACATAGTTAAAGGCCTGTGCCAAGTAAACGACCTCCTGAACCTTCCACACATAATACATGTTCACCCAAATAACTTGGGCAAGCCAGGTAACTCTGAAACAACCATTGAAACAATGAAAACAACTGAGAACCTTTTCAAGGAGAACGTGAACATTCACATAACCCACGTGCAGTTCGTGGGTTACGGCGGGGATTCGTGGCTCAACTTTAGAAGCGGAAGTGAAGAAATAGCAAAATACGTTAATTCACATGGACACGTTTCCCTAGACCTCGGCCAAATAATTTTTGGCTCAGCAACAACAATGACTGGAGACGGGCCATTCCAGTTCGACCTATTTAGACTGACAGGCAACAAATGGATTAACGCTGACGTAGAAGTGGAGACTGGCGCTGGAATAGTTCCAATGGAGTACAGGAGGAAGAATTACGTTAACGCAGTCCAATGGTGTGTTGGGTTAGAGGTTGCGCTGATGGTTAAGGATAAATGGAGGGTGTTTGCAACAACAGATCATCCTAACGGGGGGCCCTTCACAAAGTACCCTGAATTGTGGAGCTGGTTAATGAGTAAGAAGGCTAGGGAGAAGATTCTTGAGAAAATAAATAAAAAGGCTAAGAGAAAATCTGTTTTGCCTGCTCTTGATGAAGAGTACACGTTATATGAGATTGCAATTGTCACTCGGGCAGGGACAGCGAAGTCGCTGAATCTAAAAGGTAAAGGGCACCTCTCAGTTGGAGCTGATGCTGACATAGCGATCTACGACATAAATCCGGAGAAAGATGATCCGTCTAAAGATTACGAGAAAGTGAAAAACGCTTTTTCAAGGGCTAAATACACCATAAAAGGCGGAGAAATAGTTGTGAAGGACGGAGAAATAGTTAAACAGGTTTCAGGGAACACGTTCTACCTTAGACCCAGGGTTTCAGGGGACTTGGAACAGGCCGTCATGGAAGACGTGAAAGAATACTTTAATAATTACTACACAGTTAACTTCGAAAACTACATTATCTCGGAGAAGGAAATCCTGAACCCCATGCCCATAGAAGTAAAAACTAAGATTTGAGGGAGAAGCGATGAGAAAAATAACTTTAACACCTAAATTCAAGGATCCATGGCCCATAGATGCCAAGTATGTTTCACCTGATCAGTTTAAAGGCAAATCAGTTGATGAAATAGGCGATCTGCCTGCATGGTATGGGAATAAGGAAGTAAATCTTAAGGACCTTTTTGAGATAAGGGAACAAGGAGGGGAAGGTGAAGAAGTAAAGATAATCCTTAAAGGAGAAATGCCGAACGTGAACAGGATTGGCAGGGTCATGAAAACAGGGGAAATAGAAATTGAAGGATCAGTTGGGTTCTTCCTTGGAGTGAAAATGAAGGGCGGAAAAATAACCATGAAAGGAAACACAAACTCATGGGTTGGAGCTGAAATGAAGGGAGGGACCATTGAAATCCATGGAAGTGCAGGTGGAAACATTGGTTCAGCCCTAAGGGGGAACAGGACGGGCATGAAGGGAGGACTAATCCATGTGCATGGAAATGCAGGGGACGAAATAGGTTCATGGATGAATGGAGGGACGATCATAATAGACGGAAACGCAGGTTCCTTTGCAGGAGTGCATATGCAGGGAGGAGAAATAATTATTCTAGGTGATTCTGGAGGGAGGGAGGGAGCTGAAATGAAGAACGGATCCGTAACCGTTGTAGGTAAAACGAGCCCTCCTCTGCCGAGCTTCATGTTTGAAAGGAAAAGGAAAAGCGTTAAAATAAAGGCGACGAAGGAAAAGGTCCAGGGGCCCTTCTATGTTTTCACAGGTGATTTAAACGAGGACGGAAACGGAAAGCTTAACATAGGCTCCGAAAGAAACCCCTACCTTTCATATTTTGACAGGTTCCTATGAACCTTTTAATTTTTTTAGAGTCCTCCTTTTTAAATTGTTTTTTCTTGAAAACCAAAGTAGAATGTAAGGGAGCTGCCGACCCCTTTTGAGGCCAACGTTCGAAACAAGCGAATTTGAAAAGCTAAAGGAACAGGCTCTAAAAAGGTTTCAGGAAGACCTTGCGCGAAACAGGGTCGACAGAGACATG
>JAOZGF010000047.1 GCA_027491845.1 Thermoproteota archaeon
AGTTATAGTTTACTTCTTTCCTTTTAGATAAGAGTTTTTTGAATTCGTATTCACCGAACGGTAGGTAGGGGTGGCTTAACTTTATTTGATCCTTAATTAACATTTCAGATAGCCTGAAAGTTATGGATGTGGACACAACAGGTTTCCTTGAGGAAATAAAGAGGATTGGACATGAACCAACATGGTCGAGATGTGCATGGGTTAAGATTAAGTAACGAAACTCGTTTGGAGGGACATATTGTGGAAATTGCGGGACATCGTTATGCATGATCCCGTAATCCATTAATATGCCTTTTCCAGAGTTTTTAACCAGGATTGCTGACCTACCTACCTCTTCGCATCCGCCCAGGAACTTTATTTCCAACTTAGCTTCCTCTTCGCCTTCTATGAGCTATCGCTTTTTTTATAAGCCAAACAAATGGTGGTGATGGAGAGAGGGGGCGAGATGTGAATTCAGGGTGGAATTGTGTTGCAAGGAAAAATGGATGTCCAGGTATCTCTAAGATCTCAGGCAAATTCTCCCTTATGGAGAAACCTGAAAATACAAGTCCATTTTTAACCAATAAGCCTGAGTAGTCAGCGTTAACTTCATACCTATGCCTATGTCTCTCCTCAATGAGTTCCCTTCCATAAACGTCGTATGCCATGGTTCCCTTAACTATCTTTATCTGTGAGCAACCAAGTCTCATTGACCCACCCAGTCCCTCGATATTCTTTTGTTCAGGAAGAAGGTCTATTACAGGATGAGGAGTGTCAGGGTTTATTTCAGCTGAATTCGCATCGTTTAAACCGCATACGTTCCGTGCAAACTCCACAACAGACAACTGAAAACCAAAGCATAATCCGAGAAACGGAATTTTCTTTGTCCTAGCTATCTCTATTCCTTTAATTATTCCTTCAGTCCCCCTCGCTCCAAAACCCCCTGGAACAACTATTCCGTCCTTGCTTGCTATCTCTTTTACTCTTTCCCTAGTTAAGTTGGTGGTGTCTACCCATGTTAGGTTCACCTTACACCGGTTTGCTATGGCAGCGTGAATTAAGGCTTCCCTCACACTGAAATAGGAGTCTCTTAGGTTGGCGTATTTACCCACTATCGCTAAGTCTACTTGGCTAACTGGATTCTTGAAATTATAAACTATTTTCTTCCACCTGTCAAGGCTTAAGTTTTTCTTAGGCTTAACCTTCATCTTTTCAAAAACTATTTTGTGTAACCCTTGTTTTTTAAGGAGGAGGGGTGCTTCGTAAATCACCTCTATGTTTGGAAGGGAAATCACGTGTGAAGGAGGAACGTTGCAGAAAAGACTGATTTTTTCCCTTACCCGTTGAGACAGAAACCTTTTAGATCTGCAAACTATAACGTCAGGCTGAACCCCCATTGAAAGCAGGGCTTTAACGCTGTGCTGCGTTGGTTTGCTTTTTTGTTCTTCCAAGGTCTCCGGCTCAGGAACCAAAGTAACATGTATAAACATACAGTTCTCCCTTCCCTCCTCATATGCTAGTTCACGCATGGCTTCAACAAAATAAGCGTTTTCAATGTCGCCTATTGTTCCTCCAACTTCAATAACAACAAAGTCTGCTTTTTTTGCCAGGCTCAATTCTCTCAGGTGATATTTGACTTCACCTGTTACGTGCGGTATAACGAGCACGTCTCGACCTAAGTATTCACCTTTTCTCTCTTTCTCTATGACCCGAAGAAAAATTTTCCCTGAGGTCAAGTAATTATCCTTCGACAAATCACTGTCCAGAAAACGTTCATATGTTCCTAGATCCATGTCCGTTTCCGTTCCATCGCTCAAAACAAAGACTTCTCCATGCCTAAAGGGATTCATTGTCCCGGCATCAACGTTGAGGTATCCGTCAAATTTGACTGGTTCTACTTTAAATCCAGCCTCTTTAAGCAACCTGATGAGAGAAGAAGTAAAGACCCCTTTACCAACCCCTGACATAACCCCTCCGGTAACTACTATAAACTTCGTTTTGCCTTTCTCATATGTTGAAGGGTAAAAACTTATGAATTCGCTTTCATCCGATTTCCTAGATATTTTTCTAAAGTAAGCGTTAAGGTTTTGCTTCATCTTTATTTCTACCTCAACGAACGATTACTTAAGCAATTTTTCCATTTTTAAAATCATACCCATTTCAAGCAAGCGAGATCATTGGGAAAATAGTAAAAACCCCTTTTCAGGAAAAATTAAAAAAAGTAAATTAAAGAATCATTTCTTTGGGATGATGAGAAGGAGTAATTGTGACGGCGAATGAGCAAATAACGGGCGGACTGACCCTTCCTGTTTTTTAAGGACATTTAAAGGCAAGGTGCATGGATGATCGTTGGATTTGTTCAAATGAACGTTGAGTTCGGTGAGAAAGAGGACAACATAGAAAGAGCACTGTCACTTATGGAAAAAAACCTGCCCTGTGACCTGTTTGTTTTACCAGAGTTATTTAATACGGGATATTCTTTCATAAGCAAGTCGGAAGTTGAAGAATTGGCTGAAAGGGTTCCTGAAGGAGTAACAACAGAGGCTTTGCTTGATTTCTGTAAACGTCATGACACTTATATTGTTGCTGGTATAGTTGAGAAAAATGAAGGAAAAATTTATAATTCAGCTGTTGTTTGCGGGCCCACGGGATTCATTGGGAAATACCAGAAAACCCACCTTTTCTATGTGGAGAAAAAGTGGTTTGCAAGGGGAAAAACAGGTTTTAACGTGTTCAATTTAGAGAAAGCAAAAATAGGGGTAATGATTTGCTTTGACTGGATATTTCCTGAGGTATGCCGCGTATTAGCTCTTAAAGGTGCTGAAATAATTTGTCATCCCTCAAACCTCGTGTTGCCTTATGCCCAGAAAGCAATGCTAACTAGATCCATTGAAAACAAGGTTTTCTCCATTACAGCTAACAGAGTTGGATTGGAGGAAAGAGGTGGTTATAGGTTCTATTTCACAGGTAGAAGCCAAATAACTAACCCAAGAATGGAGGTACTTGTTCAAGCAGGTGAAAAAGAGGAAAAAGTTGGTCTAGCAAACATCGATGTTGCAGAAGCTAGAGACAAGAAAATAACAGATTTCAACCATATCTTCAAGGACAGGTACACTCCTTTTTATGCTGATTTAATAGATTGACCATCCTCCACTGCTGCTGTGGCAACTGTTTTAAGGAAGTACCTCTCATAGTTGCATTTTGGACAAAACACCAACGGCCGCCTTGATTTTCCCAGTTTCAGCTCGATTTTTTTCAAACCACACTTGTTGCATTTTGTTTCTAAGACTTCGATTCTTCCTTTTTGTGGGAGTGGAATAGAGAAACTACATTTGTCAGGCCAGTTGCTGCATCCAATGAATCTCTTGCCTGTTTTCTTTGAAACTATTAGTTTCAGGTAACCATCCTCACATTTAATACAAGGACCTATTATTTTGCTGTTTTTTAACTGGTTTATAAGGGCGTTGTACAGGAATTCTCCTATTTCATCCTCCTTTTCCTTTAACTTCATCATTATGTCTTGAATTTTCTTTTTCGCATCTTTAAGAACGCTAATCTTCAGTTTTTCGCCTTCAGAGATTATTCTCTCCAGTTTGTCCTCAAAATACCTTGTAAGTTCCACTGAGACTATTTCTGGACAATATTTACGTAAAACTTCAATGACAGCCTTCCCTAAGTCCTCTATTACAATGCTTTTCTTGCCTTTAATATATTTCCTTTGATACAGTTTGTCTATGATTGGTGCTCTCGTTGCCTTTGTCCCCAAATTGTTTTTTTCAAGTTCTTTTATTAGTTTAGCTGGACTATACCTGGGTGGAGGGTTTGTTTCTCCTTCTAAAAGCTTTGTTTCAATGTTTTCAAGCTCCTGCCCTGGCCTTAGTTCAGGCAACATTTTTTCCTTTTGCTTGTAGTAGGGGTAAAATTCTATCCAGCCCAGTTTTTTTATTTGGACTCCTGATGCTTTAAATAGTTGTCCTTTAACTTCAACGGTTATTATTTTATGCTTTACAACAGCGTTTCCAGCAAATAAGGCTAAAAACCTATGTACTATGAGGTTGTACAATTTTTTTTCTTGAACACTTAGATTTACGGGTTTTTCACCTGTAGGGTAAATGCATGGGTGGGCTGGATCTGTTTTTTTACCTTCAACAGGAATAAGTTTATCTTTTGCAAGTAGTTTTAAAGCCAGGCTTTTAAACTCTTCTTGTTTAGAGATCCTTTCCAGGATCTCTCTGTAATCCATGGAAGCAGGTAATTTTTGGGAGTTTGTCCTCGGATAGGAAATCAACCCATTTTCATAGAGGTTCTGGGCTAGCTGTTGGGTGTACATAGGGTTAAAGTTAAGTTTCGAATGGGCTTCAACCAATAGGTCGCTTAAATTAAAGGGAACAGGTGGAGACAAGATAGAATCTCTTTCCTTCACGTTCTTAACGATGCCTTTCTTACCTTCACAAGAGCCTACTATCTCTAAAGCTTTATCCTTAACCCAAATCCTGTTTTCAAAATAAATTGTTTCAATTTCTAAACCATTCACTCCAAAAATTATCTTGACGCTCCAAAACTTCTTTGGCACAAAGGACTCTATCTCCCTTTCCCTGTCATAGATGAGGTTAAGTGTAGGTCCCTGCACCCTTCCTATTGATAGAACCCTAAAAACACTATTTTTCCTTTTTAAGGCATTCATCAAGGCTCTGGAAGCATTTATCCCCCACCACCAGTCCATTATTGCCCTTGTTTCACCTGCCAACGCCATGTTAACTTCAAATTGAATTGGATTATTAAACGAGGCCTTTAACTCGGTATCTGTAAGGGATGAAAACTTCATTCGAGGTATCTTGGCTATTTGTTCATCTGTTAAGCCACATATGAATCTTAGTATGTTGTAGGCAATTGTCTGTCCTTCAACGTCGTAGTCGCAGGCAACAAAAACTTTCTTAGATTTGTTTAACACAGCCTGCAACTGTTTAATGTAGGGTTCAACGTGTTTGGCGTTCTTATCTACTTTATAAATAAAGTCCCATTTGATGTTGAACACGGGGTAGTCAAAGCTTTTATTGGTTTCTCTCAAACTAAACACGTGTCCTACAGCAGGGACAACCGCTATCCTTTCCCCGTTAACGTTCATTTCATATCTGTAAACCTCAATTTTTCTTTTCTTTTCAAAAACAACTTTTTTTGTTGATTTACTTAGAGCCTTCGCGATTTTAAAGCAAACCTTTGGTTTCTCGCAAAGTATCGTTGCGTCATAATTGAACAACTCAATTCTCCCCTTTAATCAATTCTTCCAAGCACTTTAGAAGGTTAAAGTAGGGTATCTCATACTTACTGCCTTTCCTCTTATAATAAACAGTTTTCATATGTGGAAGATAAGGGTTATTTTTCAATTTTTCGTCCACTAACAAAACAACTTTTTCTCTCAATTCTTTAGGTAAGTTCTCAAATATGGCTTTTTTCCTTTTCAAATAATCATTTGTCCAGAACCCATATACTTCTAAGAAGACTCTCCGGGATTTTCTAGTCAAAACAAAGTCAGGCATATAAATGCAATTGTTTTTCAAGACAATAACCTCAGGCTCCCTAAAGATTTCCCATTCTTCTAGGCTTTGGAGAGAAGAAAAAAGCTGTTTTTCCACCTTACTATCAAAGAAACTGCTGGTGGATTGGTCGGTTGAAATGTCAAGTGCAGGAAGAGTTTGATCGCTTAGAATAAGTTCTGCTTTCTTACCTTTCAAAACGACGTAGGCCTGCATGATCCACTTGCCTGCTTTAACGCAGTTTCTAATGAAATAAGAGGCAATTAAGCCTATGTTCCTCCTGCTTTCCCTAGACCTGCCGAAAACTTGGTATGGAAGAAATATGCTTATGCTTGTTCTGCCTTCACGCGTGTTAACCATCGAACTCAAGGCAAATTTCTTTGCTAAGTAAAAGATGTCCCTGTATAGTTTTCCTAAACCAATCCTTCTTTTTTCTTTATTTAAAAAATAGAGTTTTAACACGTGATACTGATGAAGTAT
>JAOZGF010000054.1 GCA_027491845.1 Thermoproteota archaeon
GCCCCAACCATCATGGACAGGGTTTGGCTTGAAAAGTTTAAGGGGATGGGTGCAGACATGGTTGGAGTAGCTGTTGACGCGGCTACTGAAGGATTGTTTGAAGCGTTGAGGGGTCGAGGGGTCAGGGGCCCGCACAAGTGGGGGAAATATTGGCAAACTTTAAAGTTGGCAGTTGAAATTTACGGTAAATTCAATGTCGGCGTACACCTTATCGTTGGCCTGGGTGAAACAGAGGAGGAAATGGTTTACGCCATCCAGAAAGCCTACGACGTAGGTGCACTGACACACCTCTTCTCATTCTTTCCTGAGGAGGGCTCCCTAATGCAGAGCCACCCTCAACCGCCTATAGGGCAATACAGGAGAATACAGCTTGCAAGATATTTAATAAACAAGGGGATAACGAGGGCTGAAAAGATGGCTTTTAACGGGCAAGGCAAAATAACGGATTTCGGAGTGAGCCCTGAAACCTTGAATCAAATCATTGACACAGGCCTGCCCTTCATGACGTCAGGTTGCTCAAGCAAAAAAAGGGAAAACGCATGCAACAGGCCCTTCTCAGACTACACTCCATACCAAGCATACATAGGTGAAATGAGAAACTATCCATTCAAGCCTGAGAAGCAGGACATAGCCATAATTAAAAGACAGTTAAAAGACTACTCAAACATTCCGGTTAAACCCTGGATAAATGAGGAAACATGGATCCCTACCTAACACCTCAAAAATCAACCTTAACGGAAGTAATAAGTCAGTGCTACCACCAACCCCTGGAAAAACTAATTTGGAAGGCGTACAAACTCAGATTAAGCCAATTCAAAAAAACAATACACTTCTACGCCCCAGGCATGATACACTATGAAACCGGTTTCTTCAGGGCGAAAACAATCGCTTTCCCGGCAATATCAATAACCGGGAGAAACTGCCAACTAAACTGTGAACACTGTAAAGGAAAACTCCTGGAAAAAATGATTCCAGCAACAACTCCCCAAAAACTGTACAGTTTATGCCGAAAAATAAAGCGAAAAGGGGCGGAAGGCCTCCTGATAAGTGGAGGAAGCAGCAGGAACGGGGCCCTGCCCATAACAAAATTCATCCCAACAATAAGGCGAATAAAAAGGGAACTAGGTTTAAAGGTTGCGATTCACACAGGGCTTGTGAACAAGAAGACAGCTGAGGCCCTGGCTGAAGCCGAGGTTGACGCAGCCATGATAGACATAATAGGGTCAAAGGAAACAATAAGAGAAATATGCCACTTAAAATGCGGGGTGGAAGCATACAGGGACTCACTAAACCACTTAAGGGAATTCAACATACCAACGGTTCCACACGTTGTTGTGGGGCTTCACCGCGGGAAACTTAAGGGGGAAGGAAAGGCACTACAAATGATACGTGAAAGCAACCCTAAGGCCGTGGTAATAGTTTCCTTCACACCCCTCCCGCAAACCCCCATGTCACGAAGCAACCCCCCAACGCCAAAAGAAATAGCTAGGACACTGCTAGCGGCACGCCTGCTAATGCCCAAAACACCAATAGTCCTAGGGTGCGCTAGACCAAAGGGAGAACACAAAGTTAAAACGGACATTTTAGCCTTGAAAGCAGGGGTAAACGGGATCGCATACCCGTCAGAGGAGGCCTGCAGTCAAGCCAAGAAACTCGGCCTGAAAATAAGGTTCCACGAGGAATGCTGCTCCCTAATATGGAGGGAAAAACTTGAATGAGAACTTGAATGAAAACTGGAGGCTGTTGGACACAGGCCGTAGAAGCGCTGCTGAAAACATGGCGCTAGACAGGACAATCCTTGAGTGCAGGGCTAAAAACATTGTTCCAAACACCCTGAGGATCCTTAGATTCAGCCCTCCAGCGGTCCTAGTCGGATACCACCAAGACGTCCACCAGGAAGTAAGGCTGGAATACGTTGAAAAACAAGGAATCCATGTGAACAGAAGACTAACCGGGGGAGGAGCCATATACTTCGACGAAACATCGCTGGGCTGGGAAATAATAGCTTCAAAATCATCGGTCCACTACAAACGAATCGAAGACCTGTACGAAAAAATGTGTAGGGGCATTGTAGAGGCACTAAGGCTTCTCGGAGTAAAAGCATCCTACAGGCCTAAAAACGACGTGGAAGTCAATGGAAAAAAAATTTCAGGCACAGGCGGAACAGAACATGGAGACGCCTTCCTGTTCCAAGGAACCCTACTAATCGACTTCGACGTTGAAACAATGATTAAAACCCTAAAAATACCCATAGTCAAGCTAAAAGACAAAGAAATAGAGTCAGCCAGACAAAGGGTCACATGCCTAAAATCAATCCTCAAACAAGTCCCACCGGAAAGGGAAATAAAGGAGGCAATCAAAAAAGGATTCGAAAAAACCCTAAAAATAAGGTTAATTGAGTCAGGCCTAACAGAACTGGAAGAAAAAATGCTTAAAGAGAAAGTAAAATATTTCAGCTCACCAAAATGGATCTACCAGGACAGAACCCCCAGGAAGGAAGCCTGCCTTGTAAACAGCATAGACAAAAGACCAGGAGGCCTAATAAAAGTATCCCTAGCCATAGACCGAGAAACAAAAATAATTAAAAACATACTAATCACAGGAGACTTCCTCATCACACCCACAAGAACAATATACGACCTAGAAGCACACCTAAAATTCACCCCAACAGACAAAATCGAAGAAAAAGTGAAAAAATTCTTCAAGGAAAAAAAGGTTCAAATGCTAAAGCTAACCCCGAAAGACTTCATAGACCCTATCAAGGAAGCCGTGGAAAAAGCATCCTACGAAAAACTAGGCCTAACCATAAATGAAATCCAACACATAAACCCTGTCACAAGGAATGCGAAAAAAGTGCTTGAAGGACAATGCGAATACCTACTACTACCCTACTGTTCAAAAAAAACCTCATGCAAATACAGGACTAAGGAAGGATGCGTCAAATGCGGGGAATGCACAATAGGGGAAGCCTACAGCCTGGCGGAAAAATACGGACTAAAACCAATAACAATACAAAGCTTCGAACACCTCATGCAAACACTACGAAAAATAAAGGGGAAAGGGGCGACAGGATACCTTGGATGCTGCTGCGAAGCCTTCTACCAAAAACACAGGGACGACCTGGAAAAAACAGGCTTGCCAGCAATCCTAATAGACATAGACAGCAAAACATGCTACGAACTAGGAAAAGAAAAGGAAGCATACAAGGGCAAATTCAAAGTACAAACCAAACTAAAAATACCAATCCTAAAAAAAACACTACAAATAATAAGTAAAAACAAGTGAAAACAAAAACAAAACAACCTAAACAAGCAAGACAACACAATACCTCAACAAACCGATAAAATGGCTCAAAAACTTCAATTCAAACGATAAAGCAACTGAAAAGAAACAATCCACATACCCTACAGACCAATCAAAACAGGAAAGGGAAACACAATCCTAGTGGGAGACGCAGGCAGAAGACTCACCATAAGAAAGCGGAATACAAGGAAAGCGGAATACAAGGCAAGCCATAAAAAAGCAGACGAAAAAACAAGCCACTAACCCAAACACACAACAACCTATAAAACAACTCAAAACATTCATAGAGGAAACAAAAAAGCTCTCCCTACAACTATCCACAGACGAAAAAAGGGAAGAATTCGTCAAAACCAACTAGCAAGAAACTGGTAAACAGGGAAAAACAGGCAAAAACTAAACCACAGCAACACAAACCCACAACTATCCCCAATTAATCGTGCCTAGGCTTAAGATGTCTTTCCTGAACCATTTGGCTAGAAAAGCAAACTATTGGTGTGGTGTCAAGGTTTAGGAATTTAGTATATAGGTAGACTTATATAAAGTAAACTTTTAAATAATATGACATGTACCGCTGGACTGGTGGAGCTTTTGAAGTATGTTACTGTATCCGCTAAGATTCCGGCAGACTTAAAGATGCTTTTAGATAAATATGGGGTTAAGCTAGGCCCCGTTATAAGGAGAGCTCTAGAGGAGGAGGTTAGAAGGAGGATTTTGGAGGAGGCCGAGGCTAAGGCCAGAAAGCTAAGCATCAGACTAAAGCATATACGTGATGAGGAAATCGCAAGACTTATACGTGAAGACAGGGAAAGCAAATGAGGATAACCTATTTATTTGACGGTAGCTCCATAGTCAATCTCGTTAAGCGAGGATTAACGAAGATCTTCCTTAACGGGGCCACACTAGACCTAGCATTGTATGAATCCATAAATGCTATTTGGAAGGAGTTTGCTCTGCTTAAGAGAATCACTGAAGACACAGCATTAGATTACATCGACGTTACAGCCAGCGTCTTTAGAGCAATCGAGAAACTTGACGTTGAGAGCGCTGAAAGCGAGGTGTTCAAACTAGCCAGCAAAGAAAACACAACGATATATGACACATCCTACCTATATGTATCCATTAAGCATGATTTAACACTGGTAACAGATGACGGTGAACTTAGGAAAAGAGCATCGAAATATGTTAATGTGATTAGTAGCAGAGAACTTGCTGAAAAATACTTAAAGCAATGAACGCCATGTTTTCATTCCCTCCACAAGAAATCCATAATGTTATGAAGATACCTCTAATGTCAGCGGATTTAAATTGCTTGCTGGAAACCTGAACATAAAACCTAAGCATGGTAGTGCAGAAAATTAAAGAGGAAACACGTGGGGATACATGTTCCACAGGTAACCCTAAGTGAAACCCTACATGTTGCCACCAAAATTTACCAGAAGCAGGCTCCAAAGATCAGCTTACATATGGTGGATCCTCTAAAACCATCCCTGAATCCGGACCCTTGAAACCCTTCGAAGTTGAGCTAACCCTCACAGATAAGGGGAGAATTAAAGTGAAACTTTACCTGGCTGAGGCGGAAGTTGAGAGGAGAAAGGAGCCTATCTTCTTAGCTAAGTTCAACGTACCCATACTAGATGTTACGATGTTCACGATGTCTACGATGTCTACGCCCTTGAAACCCTGGCCTCAAACCTAACCTATCACGGGAAAGCTTGAGGTCGTCGGACCTGAAAGAGGACGCTACTCTAACCAGCTGAATTCTACTCTCATTTTCGAAACAGAGTAAGGCTTCATTCAAATGCCTATTATGTTTAAATTACCTTTAAGCTGAATTATAGTAGGCAAAGGCCTCCTACCCTGTATGGACTTTACAGGTGAATAAGATATCTTCAAACCCAAAGCTTAAAAAACCGCTTTCACCACCCCATAATCCTAGGTGGTGGAATGCCTCTTGAAGAAAGAGTGGCCAAGGTTGAAGGGATCCTGGAGCAAATGGATAAAAGACTAAGTCACATTGAAACAGAGCTTAAAGACATAAGAGAAAACGAGCTTAGAGACATAAGAAGAGACCTAAACAACAGATCCTCCTGGCTTTTAGGTATCCAAAGATCCATGTGGATAACTATCATTCTAGCCATTCTAACCAGGTAAAAAGAGGAC
>JAOZGF010000204.1 GCA_027491845.1 Thermoproteota archaeon
TACAGGTAATTACCTAAATAATATAACTAAAAGGTAATATTTAAGTCTTTTTCCAAAAATCAACCGCAGAAAGACAGCTTACAATGAAGGAAAGTTCTCTAAAAGTTTGAACTCTCATGAATTTTTATATAAGGCTATATATAAAGACATCTTTAGAGAAAAGGTGCGTTCAATGGGAAAAGTCATAATGGTTTCCGATGAAATATATAACAAGCTTAAAATGATGAAAAAACCAGGAGAATCATTCACACAAGTTATCAGCCGTCTAATAACCAAAAAACCGAGGCTAATGGAAATAGCAGGAAAAAAAACAATAACAAAAAACAACTGGAAAAAAATCAAGGAATCCTTCAAGGAAAGAGACAAACTGGACGAGGTAAGAAGAAGATACCTAACAGAGTTGATTGAAAAATGAACTACATGGCTGACACGGACTACCTCATTGACCTAGTTAACGGGGATGCGGAAGCAATAGAAATAGCTAAAGAAATAGACATGACAAACGAAAGGATGGGCCTATCAGTAATATCAGCGGAAGAATACCTGAGAGGAATCTACTACCTATACCTCGGAAACGAAAAAGTGCTAAGAAGAAAATTGCAAGAAGCAAAATCAGATCTCGCCGCATTTGAAATACTACAAGTAACATATACCATAGCAGAAAGAGCAGCTGAAACAGAGTCCCTACTAATGAAAAAGGGAAAAATGTTAAGCCTAACAGACATACTGATAGCCTCAACAGCAATCACACACAACCTAATCCTTGTCACCAGAAACACAAAACACTTCAAAAGAATCCCTAAACTAAGAATCAAAGAATACTGAAAACACAATGAACAGATGGAGAAAAAGGAGCGTTCATCATGAGGGCAGGCCTGAACAAGTCCTTCAAGCCCTTCAAACATCTTTCCTCTAACTCCTCCAACTAGAAACCCTCAAAACACGTAAAAGACCTAAAAA
Source organism: Thermoproteota archaeon (assembly GCA_027491845.1). Lineage (GTDB taxonomy): Archaea > Korarchaeota > JAOZGF01 > JAOZGF01 > JAOZGF01 > JAOZGF01. The sequence goes on from JAOZGF010000204.1 coordinate 961, forward strand.
AGACCTAATTCATTAATAAACCCGGGGAACGGGAGCAGTGCTTCCCTAAAGAGATTACAATAAATGGATTCGTCTTTTATTGTTGAGCCCGTTAACGGGCTTTCTAGAATCCGTTCCACGTTTAAATGACTACGTCATGTTTTTTTGAAGTTCTCGAATTTTTCAAAACCCTATTTGGATTTAGAACTGCTGAATCTCAGGATACTCCCTAACGTGGGTTGCTGTAACCAGTTTTTCGGCTTTTTCTAACTGTTCCTTGTCCGCTGTTATATCAGAGTAATTCTTTTCTCCTCAGCTAACTGGATGTATAACGCGTCGTAGAAGGTTAGACCAGTTTCTCTTGCTACTTCCATTGCTCTCGAAGCAGACTTAGCCGTTGGAGCTGTAGGCTCTAGGCCAGGTTCAATGAGGGAAGCCACAGCGTCAACTGAGTCCCTTAGATTTAACTGTTTATTCCTCCAGATGCTGTTTCCAACTTCATAGACCAAGTGGAGCGGTGCTACTATTTATGGTGCCTCTAGCAAAGTCTTCTTTCAGGGCAAGGGGCTCGTCGGCGTATTTCTCAATATTAAACCGCTTAGCCACATAGCCACAACACTTGCATCTGCAACAACCTTCATAGCTTGTCACGATCCTCAAGTATGGATTCCGCCGCCTTAAAAATCCCCCTAACAGTTTTACTTCGAATTTCATCTATTCTTTCCGAGGCACTTTCCCTCTTTACCTGTCTTATTTTCTGTTCAATCATTGAGCGAATGAACGCCGGCCAGTCCACATTTACCTTTCTCATCTCCTCCTTTAATTCCCTTGGAACCCTCACACTTATAGTCGCCATGTTTATCACACCAGCGATTAGGATCAAATTGTAATATTTAAATGTCATACAGATATGTATTAGATGAACGTACTCTCACTTTAAATCTATAAACCAATTCGACCAATAACTGATTTCTCATTTAATGAAAAATCTTTGTTGGGAGGCCAGGTAGGGTTAACTGGTGTAGGTGAGTAGTGGGCGGAAATGAACAAGATAAGTTTCAAACTGGTTTGGTTTGATTCCTTTGGGGCTAAATCAACCTGTTTGCTTGTTGAAACGCCAGATGTAAAGGTTTTAATTGACCCTGGAGTTGCAATAATGCAGCCTAGTTTTCCTGCAGCCCTAGAAGATAAATTGAAGTGGAAGGAAGAAGGCAGGAAAGCCATTAAGAAAGCAAGTGAAAACTCTGAAGTGATAGTGATTTCCCATTACCACTACGATCACTTCACAGATTTCGACAGGAAAATATATGAGGAAAAAACCCTTTTCGTCAAGAACCCGAACGAGTACATAAATGACTCCCAAAGAAGGAGGGCTGAGAAGTTTCTTGATAATTACCTTAAGGCATACGGAAAAACAAGTTTGGCAAGTCAACTTAAGAAGAGAGTCAAAAGAAGGGATTATGACCCTTTTGAGAATCTTTCAGCAGCACTAGAAAGAGATTATGGGGATTACTCTGAAAGGAAAAAGGAATTAATGGAGGAAGGGAAAAAATGGTTTTTAAGGAGGGTTGAGAGATGGAACAAATGGAAAATAATACCTGAATTTAGGTTTAAAAATGAAAAATTGTTTTTCGCCGATGGAAGGGAATTTAGATTTGGTGAAACAAGGATAAGGTTTACGAGGCCGTTTTTCCATGGCATTGAGTTTTCAAGGGTCGGCTGGGTTGTTTCAACAGTCATAACCTGTGGAGGAGAAAAAATAATTCATTCCTCTGACCTTCAAGGCCCTGTTATTGAGGACCAAGCGAACTGGATTATAAGTGAAAACCCGGACGTACTTGTGCTAGACGGCCCAAGCACGTATTTAATCCCTTACATGTTTAACCTAATCAATTTGAGGAGAACTGTTGAGAACGTTTGCAGGATAATTAGCTCCGCATCTAATCTTCAATTAGTCATATATGACCACCACTTGCCACGTGACCCGAACTACAGGGAATGGGTTGGCGAAATATACAGTTTCGCCTCTGAAAAGGAAAAGAAAGTTTTAACAGCAGCTGAGTACTTGGGAAGAAAGCCCACGGTTCTTCAGTTAACACAAAAAAAAGGTTCACGTGGAAGTTAAATCAACAAAAATACACTGCTTAAAGCCATGAAGGCCCCAACCAACCAGCAAAAAACCTTGAAATCAACCTTTTCAGAGAGCTTAATAAAGTACTTGATGGTCAATAGGCCGCTGACAAAAGAGACAGCTATGGCTAAGAGAATTAAATGGATGGGGAAAAAGGCTTCACCGTAATTTCCAAGGCATAGGTCGATGAAGGTAAAGCCTGACAAGGCCGGTATGGCCATTAAGAAGGAGAGTGTTAAGGTATCGGTTCCAGGGTATCCGAGCATTAACAATGCGAACATTGTTATGCCTGACCTGCTTATCCCGGGCAGGATAGAAAGGCCCTGAGCTAAACCACTTATCACCGCATCTTTACCTTTGAGCTTTTGCCCCATTCTATTCTGGAATGTTTTCGTCCTTCAACAACCATTTACGACAAGCAGTAAACCTGATAGAAGAGAAACATATTCAGACTTTAAGGAGAAAAGAAATAGTTTGAGAAACAAATATAGCGGTAAACCTGTTAAACCGGAAAATAAAGTTGAGACAACTAGAAAGACCAATAGTTTTCTTGTTTCAACATCGCCCTCCCCTCTTAAAATCAGGTTTAAGATGGAGTAGATCTTGTCTCTGAAAAACCAGATAGAGGAAAGTAGGGTGCCGAAGTGGCCCAAAACAATTAAAAGGAAAATTTGCTGTGTTTTGAACCCTAAAATTGTGGATGAAAAAATGATTTGCGCTGAACTGCTTATTGGAATCCATTCAGTCAATCCTTGAACGACGGATACGATGAAAACCTTTAAGGCCGCCTCCATTTCCATTTGCCCCACAACCCTCTTTTTTAAAAACTGCAACCTTGTTTTAATGCTTTCCCTTTCTCAAAAACCTTTTAATGGAAGGGGTTCAATCTTAAGATGAAAGAAATCATGGGCTGAAAAAAGTGTCCCTTAACAGGTTTTATCGAGGAATAATTAACACCGTTAAGAAAGCTGTTGAAGAGTTTAATAGGTACAGGGAACCTGAAGTTAAGGCAGAGTTCCTTGGCGTCGAAGGAGACATTTTACAGGTAAGGTTCAGCGGCTCCTTTTGCCATGCATGCGGGTTCTACGATCACTTTGAGGACTTCATGTATGTTTTGGAGGATCTGGGTTTAAAGGTTGAGATAAAGGAGATAAGGGAAGGAGAAACGGTAAAGGTTAAATTTAAACTATTAGGAGTAGGTCCCGGTGAGAATTTGAATAATTTGAATAATTTGAATCGCTGAAAACTTTATTTTCAGCTAAATTATTTCAACCTTCTCGTCGCTCACGTGTTCAAAGGTTTCCTCAAGAACCTCCATAAGTTGGGAGGCAATAACTTTCTTGCCTTGGAGGAGCATTTCCTGTATTGCTATTGCAAGGCCGTTCACCTTTCTAGTGAAGGAGATGAGGCTTAGGTCGTGGAGGACCCATAATACACAAATTAATCTTTTTAATTCTTTTTTCTCAACATTTTTCTTTCCTTTGAGTGTTTGTTTAAAGTCGTTTATTAGTTCTTGAGCCGATTTCCCGCTTATCATCTCGCAGAGTTCATCTAACTTTAACGCTTCACCTTGAAGTCTCGCATTAGCTTTACTTAAAAGGTCTCTTAAGCGTGAACGCGTAACTTTCAAGGAAAACAACCTCGGAGCAGCACTATCCTCTCTTTGTTCTTTTGCCAGTAAAGATTCTGGGTTAATTAGGTCAATGAAGGGCAAATCCGAAAAAATATTTTTTTAAAGTTCCTTTTAAAGGCTTTTATGAATGATTGTTATTTTAAGACCTTCAAGGCATTTTTCTAATTAGGGGGTCGCCTAAAATTATTCCAAGGATTATTCTGAAATAAACGTTCATTTTAAAGGGAAAGAGGGGGTATTCCGTGAAGTTTAGATGGCTTGGTAATTCATGCATAGAGTTGATTGGGGAAAAACATGTCCTGATTGATCCAAATTATGTTGTTGGTCCTGAAAGAGATCCTGACTATGTCTTGATAACGCACGAGCACCCTGACCACTTCAGCGAGAAAGCTAAAAGACTTAATTCAGTTTTCTATGCTCCATCTGTTGCCTTGGAAACCTTCAGGATTAAGGGAAAGGCTGTAAAGCCTGGTCAGGCAATAGATCACATTGAGGTCGTGGAAAGCTTTTGTTATAAAAGCAAGGAGTCTGTTGGCTACCTTATAAAAGAGAAACTTAGGGTTCTCCATCTCGGGGACTCCTTTAAAGCGCCTGAAGTTAAGACGGACGTCCTTTTCGTGCCTATATTCAGGGAATACCATGGTGAAATAATTGAAATGGCTTTAAAATGCAAGGCGAAACATGTTTTTCCTATCCATTTTTCTCCGGAAGAAAAGAGGGATTTGGCGGTGGAGCTTGTTTCGAAGCTCAGGGAGAAAGCTGTTAAATCTGAACTGATGGAAATCGGGGAATGGATTAAAGATGAAGACTTAGAAATAGTAAGGAGACCATAAGGGATGGATTACGAAGAAATAATGAGATATTATTCCAGGGGAGAAGTGAAAAAGGAAATAATTGACTACTGTGTGGATCGATGGATTGCCTTGGAGGGAGAAGCTCAAGAGAAAAAGAGGATGTTTGTAAGGTACTTCGGCAAGCAAGGCTCGCCCTTGAAACTAGCAAGGGGAGATGACGTAGCTAGCTTGCTTAAAAGATTTTATTTCTTAAAACCCAGAACAATTTACGCTTCTGTTAACGTTTACTCTGAGCTCGGCTCCAAGCAGGACGTTGAGAATCCAGGCAACATTCGATTCACTACGCCTATTTGGGACGTAGATGGGTCAGTTGAGCTCTGGAAAGAAACAATTACTGTTGCAGGGGAACTGGTTGACGCGTTAGAGAGGGAAGGAGC
>JAOZGF010000103.1 GCA_027491845.1 Thermoproteota archaeon
AGAGAGAACGATACGCAACAGCCTGAAGGAGTTCGAAACCTACAGGAAAAAACTTGAGGAAAGTGGTGGGAAGGGAAAAAACCTCATTGAAAGCATAGATTTACTAAGGAAAGAATTGGAAAGGCTGCTTAACTATATTAAAAGTCTTTCAGAGGTCAAAATTCCCCCTAGAAAACCATAGTTTCCAACTGTAAACATGTTAAACTTAAAAACAAACTAACCTAACAACAGCTCATCCGTGTTAAGTAATAGAGTAAAAGAAAGAAGAAGGGCTTCCCCTTGAAGTATTTTCTAGGCAATATTTTTTACTCACAAAATTTTTTATTTTCTCCCTTGTTTATCTGCTAGGTGATCAACATGCCAACGGGTTCAAGGATACTTATTGATTCCCTGAAAAAGCTAGGTATAAAAACCATTTTCGGAATCCCTGGAGGGGCCATAATCCCTGTATATGACGAGTTGTTCGAGGAGAAAGAAATCAGACATATTTTAATGAGGCATGAGCAAGGTGCAGCGCACGCTGCCGACGGTTTCTCAAGGGCTTCAGGAAAAATAGGGGTTTGCATGAGTACGTCAGGACCTGGTGCAACAAATTTGGTTACAGGGATAACAACAGCTTACATGGATTCTTCACCCATAATGAGCATATCAGGCCAAGTCCCTGTTCCACTCATCGGTGTTGACGCTTTCCAAGAAGCAGATGTTTTTTCTCTGATGCTCCCAATAACTAAGACAAATTTCTTGATAAGGAAGGTTGAAGAAATACCTGTCACTGTGAAGAAAGCCTATGAAATAGCCACATCAGGCAGGCCTGGGCCTGTGCACATCGACCTCCCAAAGGACGTACAGGTTGCTGAGGCCGAGTTCAACTTTCCTGAGGAAAGAGTGTACAACTACGAAACACCTAGGCCAGACAAGGAGGCAATAAACAAGGCCGTTAACCTTATTTTGAAAAGTGAAAGACCAGTAATTATTGCAGGAGGCGGATGCGTTACCTCAAACGCCACAAAAGAAGTTATTAGGTTAGCTGAACTTATTCAGGCACCTGTAACGACGAGTTTAATGGGTAAAGGAGTAGTTCCTGAAACACATCCTCTGTCCTTCGGATTAGTCGGCATGCATGGAACCAAGGCGGCTAACAAGGCCGTTCAAGAAAGTGACCTCGTAATAGGCGTGGGAGTAAGGTTCAGTGACAGAACGACTGGATCCGTCTCCAGTTTCGCTCCTAAAGCTAAAAAAATACATATCAACATAGACTTAGCCGAGAAAAACAAGACCGTGGACGTCGACGTCTTCATTCACGGTGACGCAAAGGAATCCCTCAAACTAATACTCAGCAACCTCAAGGAAAAACTGGTGAAGGAGAAAACAGGTAAATGGAGGGAAAGGTTAAACCAATTAAGGAAGGAAATGCCGAAGCCACGTGAAGAAGATGGAAACCCAAACATAACTCCCGAGTACGTTATAGCAAGGCTCAACAAGGTTTTGAGTCAAGAAGACATTGTTGTCACCGAGGTAGGTCAAAACCAAATGTGGGCAGCGATATTCTATAAGGTTAGGAAGCCAAGGAAATTCATAAGTTCAGGTGGACTGGGGACAATGGGGTTCGGCTTACCTGCCTCCATAGGCGCCAAGGCGGCCTGCCCTGAATGCAACGTAGTGGATGTAGCCGGAGACGGAAGTTTCTTAATGGTTTGCAACCAATTACCCGTGACGGTAGAGTCAAATCTTCCCATCGTTGTAGCAATATTTGATAACAGGTATCTTGGAATGGTGAGACAGTGGCAGGAGCTCTTTTACGAGAAAAGGTATTCACACGTTTATCTAGGTGAAAAAACTGATTTGGTCAAGGTTTCGCAGGGTTTTGGCGCAGAAGCCACATGTGTAGAAAAGAAGACTGAGTTTGATGAAGCAATTAAAGAAGCACTTTCATCACGCAAAACATATGTTATAGATATTAAGATAGCACGGGAAGCAAACGTTTTCCCAATGGTTCCACCTGGAGAACCCATATCACACATAATAGATAAAAGGTGAAATCATTGCCCGACAAACCCCAAGAGATAGAAGAG
>JAOZGF010000108.1 GCA_027491845.1 Thermoproteota archaeon
ATACGGTAAGGCAAAGAACGTTATTTCTAGTGCCAATGGCCATCGTGTTCCTATTTGTCATCCCATACTTCCTGATCTCCGTGTCCAGATTACTGGATAACCTCTTTAACTTGCCAACGTTTTCACGCGGCATCATTAATTTGATCCTTGGATCCATGTTAGCAACACCGGGTTCCTTGTTCGCGATGTGGAGTGTTGTTATCCAGTTTACAAGGGGGAAAGGAACCCCTGCGCCCTTCATGGCAACACAAAGGCTAATAACAGATGGGCCATACCTTTATTGCAGGAATCCTATGGCCTTTGGAACTTTTACTTTTTACTTAGGAATCGGCGTTGCAATAGGCTCCTTCCCATACATTGCATTGGTAGGGTTTTTACTCGTTTTACTTTTAGCATACATTAAAAAGTTTGAAGAGAAAGAGCTTGAAGAGAGGTTTGGTGAAGAATACGTAAAATATAAAGCAAGCACTCCGTTTTTCATTCCGAGACCTATTTTTAAGGAGAAAGAGGAGAAAGAGGAGAAAGAGTGAAAGTGAAAAAGATTAGGGTAGCATGTTGCCTAAATAAAGGTGTAAAAGAGTTATGGTGAGACATTCATTAAAAACAGGTTTTAGCTTTGGCTTAACCTCCGGGGTAATTACAACACTTGGATTAATGGTGGGCTTACACTCAGGGACACACTCAAAACTTGCGGTTATCGGCGGAATATTGACAATAGCAATAGCAGATGCATTCTCAGATGCGTTAGGGATACATGTTTCAGAGGAAGCAGAAAATAAGCATACTGCAAAGGAAATATGGGAATCAACCATTGTCACCTTTTTATCCAAATTTGTCTTCGCATTAACGTTCATTGTTCCTGTCCTATTTTTTCAGTTATCACTAGCAATTGGAATAAGTGTTGTGTGGGGCTTATCCTTGCTCGGGATTTTCAGCTTTCAAATTGCCAAGGAACAAAACATAAAACCTTGGAAAGTTATAGCGGAACACTTGGTTATCGCTTTAATAGTTATAACCATGACGCATTACGCCGGGGATTGGATTAGTTCAACATTTGGTTAGGCTTCGTCTCAATTCTCTGTTCCTTTTTTCCAGGATCGTTAAAGCTTAGTAGTGAGAATACCTTGATCTGTTTAGATCTTTCTTTTTATCTTAAACGTGATGTTTTTACTTGGTAGGAAGCGTGAAAATTATGTTTTCATAGCCTCCAACGAGGTCTCCCTTTCTCCCCCATAGAACGACGATGTTATGGTGGACGTCAACTCTCAACGATGTTTTAAACTCCTTAATCTCAACTTCTGACGGGAAAACCCAGTAAACGTTAAGATCGTATTTAAGTCTCTCCTTTTCCAGCCAAGCCTCGTAGATGTTCAGGCCCCTCCTGAATTTTCCCTTGCTAAGAATGATCATTGAGACTGAAACAATTGTTTGGGAACCCCTGTGACAGATGTCGACCAGGGAAACATGGGATGAAACTTTTTCCCCGTTTATTGAACACCTTTGAACGTCAAGATACTCCTGCATGCTTAACTTAATCCTTTCCGTTTCCTCTTTGAACCTTTCAACGTCCTTAACAACTTCTAGGTAGTACTTGTCTGAGTCGTAGTAATCAAAGTTCAGAACCTCCCTGATTTCCCCATCCCTATCCACAAAAATCATGGATTGGGCATAAATAACCACAGGCCCCTTAATTCATAATCCCCTCAAAAACTTGCTAGTGATTAGCATGGGCTTAAAGTAGTTTAAAAAGGATGCTAAAAAGGGACGGTACGTTTCTTTAGATGTCCTTGTCCTTTAAGAGCTGCGCCGACGCTTGCACAAAGAGCTACAGAAACACTTATCAAGGCCCAAAATTAAATTTTTTTTCTTTCTTAATCTAACTTCCTTAAAAGGGAACTGTTAAAGAAAAAATTAACGTGAAAAAGGATTCTTGAGAAAGGCAGCCTAAGAAAAAATTGAGAGCAGCCATTGTACGTTTTGGACTTGGAGAAGGAAACAGCTTATACCAGCGGTGAATGGTTAAGAAAAATTTCTAGCAGTTTCAAAGTAAAATAGTACTCACAGGTGCCGATAAAAACGGCTGTCATTAGAGTCTCTAAATCTGTTAAAAAAGAATTAGTAAGGCATGCGGCTAGGCTTCAAAGCATGCTTGGGGAAAAAGTGAGCTTGGAAAGGGCTATATGGTTTTTACTTACTGAGGCTAAATCCAGGAACCCTGATCTCTTAATCAAGGCATGCACAGCCAAGGGAGGAGAAGAAGCTTCAAAAGAACTTCACGCTGAGAGGAAGAAAGATGAGGAGAAAGATGAGGAGAAAGATGAGGAGAAACTTAAAGGGAAGCATGTGTTTGATGCAGACGTTCTTGTTGAAGCCCCTTTCTCAACCCTGGCGGGTTAAAGATCAAGGAGAAACTCATAAAAGGCTTAATTTATGGTTACGCAACAGAGCTAGCCGTAACTGAGCTTAGATATATAACTTGCAGAAAACTTTGAAAGGAAGAATCCAATAAAAGAGTGGGAAGACTCTTGTTTTCAAATATATACAGGTTGAAAGCATATCTCCAATAACAAAAATTGCCTCTAAGTACAAATGTGAGGGAACTTTATCTCTTTCTCATTTCCACCTTTTAAACACTGAAAAATTTTTAAGTTTCCTCAGCTATTTAACTAGTCTCCTGACACCCTCAAAGATTTTTTTTAACCTATGAAAGTGAATCTTTTTAAAGGGTAACCCACCAAGATTGAGTGGAGGAGTTT
>JAOZGF010000112.1 GCA_027491845.1 Thermoproteota archaeon
AAAGAGCTTTCACTGAAAGGCATGTTCACATGGGGAGACATAGAGGAAGCTAAAAAAATAATTAGGGTCATGGGTCCCTGCGTTTACTGTTTGAATCATTAATTAGGTGAGGGAACTTGTTTAAAAAAAAGAAAAACATAATATTCCTAATCTGTGACGGAATGGGCGATAGGCCCTCTAAGCATTTGAAATATCAAACACCCCTTCAAACAGCTGTGACGGTTAACATGGACAAGTTAGCTGAAAGCGGGATGACAGGTTTAATAGACCCCATAGCACCAGGCGTTCCACCTGGAAGCGACAACGGCCATTTCAGCTTGTTCGGTTACACATTAAACGAGGTCCCTGGAAGAGGATACCTGGAAGCTTTAGGGTATGGTCTAGAGCTGAAAGAGGGAGAAATAGCGTTTAGATGTAACTTTTCTACAGTAAAAAGAAACAGGAAAGGACTATTGTACGTGATTGATAGGCGGGCTGGAAGAATTAAGGATAGAGAAGCAGCAGAACTTTCAAAGGCGGTTCAAAATGAAATAAACGAGATAGACGGCGTTGAAGTGGAGTTCCACCACACTCTTGAACATCGAGGAATACTTATATTAAGGGGGAATTTAAGTGTTGAAGTATCGGATGTAGATCCTCACAAGGTAAATGAACCTGTTTTAAAGCCTCTTCCTTTGATTAAGTCAAAAAAAGCAGTTGAAACGGCAAGGATAGTTGAAAAATTCGTTTTAGAAACATACAGGATACTTAACAATCATCAAGTAAACGTTGAAAGAGAATTTCGAGGTCTTCCGAAAGCTAACATTATTCTTCCAAGGGAAGCAGGGGGAAAGACATTGGTGAAGAGTTTCAAGGAAAAGTGGGGTTTAAAACCGGCATGTGTGGCACAGGGCCCCTTGTACAGGGGCATTGCGAAGTCGTTAGGCATGAAGGTTTTCATGGTTAAGGGTGCAACCGCAATGCCTAACACAAATTATAAAGGAAAAATAGAAAAAGCGTTGGACCTAGTAGAAGAATACGATTTTGTGTACGTCCATATCAAGGCACCTGACGTATCCAGTCACAAGAGAGATTCAAAGGAGAAAACAGATGTTATAGAAAAAATAGATGAAGCCATTTCACAAATTGTTGAGTTATCTATCCAAAATCTTTCTGATACCGTTACCGTTATAACTTCTGACCATTCTACTCCTTGTGAAACAGGAAGACATAGTGGGGATCCTGTACCCATACTCATTTCAGGGCAAGGGTTAAGGAGAGACGCAGTAAAAAGTTTCTCTGAAAAGCATTGTTCATCAGGCGCCCTAACAAGGCTTACGGGAAGACATGTAATGCAGATATTGCTAGATCAACTTAACATGGCCATGGAGGAAGGCCTTAAAATGCCGAAACCCAGCCCATACTTCAGGGCCGACTACGAGCCCCTTAGACTTAAGAAATAAATAAGGAAAGATTAGAAACTCCAATATTCAGCCAGGGCACGTTTAACCTCATTTACTACTTGTCTTGTTTTCTCAACTGTTTTTTTACTTTCAAAGAAGTTTTCTTTTTCTTCAGTCCTAATCTTTAAGCCGCACAACCCATAAATTAGGGAAGTCCAAGCCCTAGGAATTATTTTTTCATCATACCCGCTTGCTATGGCATCAACAGTTCTTCCACAAGTTCTCTCGCTTGCCTCCCTAATTTTCCTCCCTAGAAAATGGAATCCTTCCATGTCTAAACCTAAGTCTGTCAGTGGGTCGAGGAAGTGTGGATCGCTTCCTCCGTTAGCTATTAACATGTCAGGCTTAAACTCTTGCATTAAAGGAAATAAAAGTTCATTTATCACTGCCTCATAAGATTTTTTTCCAGCCTTTAAAGGCAAAGGTACATTGCAAGTGTATCCCTTCCCTTCTCCCCTCCCTATCTGCCAGGTAAATCCCTGCCCAGGATAAAGGATCCTAGGGTCCTGATGCACGCTGAAAAAGAAGACTTCAGGTGAGTCATAGAAAATATCCATTGTCCCGTTCCCCTGATGGGCATCATAATCAAAAATAAATATTTTTTTCAGCCCATTCCTAAGAAGCCATTTAGCGAGAATTGCTATGTCGTTGTATACACAGAATCCCTCACCGTAGTTTTTACCTGCATGGTGAAGTCCTCCTCCAATCGCTATCGCCATCGTTGTTTTGTTTTCCAAAACATATCTTCCTGCTGAGAGGGTTGCATGTATCATTTTAAGAGATGCTTCATGCATTCCTTTAAATGCAGGCGTATCCGCGCTAAGCCATCCTATTCCCGTCTTAGACATGTTCTTTACGAGTTCAATGTATTCAGGTGTGTGAACAAGCTCTAACTCTTTCTCAGACGGCTCTGGAGGCACAAAGCCTTTAACAATGATTTCTCCTTTTCTTACTTCTTCTAGGCCAAGGAAATAGTTAATGAACACCTTAAACCTAGATCCCTTGAATGGATGATCTTCAGGGAAACTGTACATCGCAACTGAATCATCAAAAACAAGGTAAGGTTTCCCCAACTAATTGACTCCTCCTCTTTTCATTTTCAACCCATACATTTTTTCAGCTACATAGTTAAGCTTTTCTTCAATATCCTTAAAGCCAAGGACAGGCTCAGTGATAAGCAATTTATTCAAGTAAAACCTTAAAAGTGGAAATTGCCTGAAGGAAGCATGAAATACTTCAAGACATGAACCCTTAACTTTCTTGGTAATGATAAGTTTTGTCGTCACGTGAGGTAAAAACGCAAAGAAACCCTTAATCTTCTTGAGATCCTGTAAACTGATTCCAACTTGCTTTACCAACCTAATTTCTACGTAGGAAAGTGAAACTCCCCTGAACAAATTGGAAGGATAAAAGGCAACACTTACACCATATTTTTTCTTAAAGTAACCCACTATTTCCTTGTACTTCTTTTTAAAGTGGAGGAAAGCTGAATTAAATGGCGAACTTGGCCTGAGTTTTTGTTTTTCCAGTTCATTAAGGAATTCCCGTGCAATGATGCTCATTTTATCCCTTTTTTCGTTAAGCTGGCGCTCTTTTTTGTTTGAGGATTTCGTCAAGGCAAGGGTAATTGTTCCCTGCTAATCCATGCAGGAAAGAACCTCCACTTATCAGGAGGGCGCCTCCCGTGCTTGTGATTTTCCGTTCAAGGTTTGTGTTAAAGGCCTCTTGAGAAGTGTCTCCACCTATGAAGATCAAACCATGTCCTAAAATCCTTTTCGTCAGTTCCACGCCGTTTAAAAAGCCTTGTTCATAAACTCCAAGCGGACCCGCCCTTAACCTTATCGGTATGCCTGACAAAATTGAGACATATTTATCTAGTGTTTCTTCCCCTATGTCCATTATGATCCCGTTAGACTCCCTCATGTCTTCGATTTTCACAGTACTGACTTCACCGTTTTCAGATACAACGAAATCAACTGGATGGAGAACATCTAACTTTGAAAGCGCCTTAGCGGTTTCAAATTGATCTAACTTCATTTTTCTTTTAAGGAAGGCGTTGTTTCTCTTCCCTAAGTCGTATCCCTTCGCCAAAGCAATTAACTGTCCAGGTATTCCGCCGGTTAAAACCTTCATTTTTTTAGCTATCTTTAGAACCAATGAGGCTTTTTCAAACTTGGCTCCACCCATTAATATGCAGCAATTTTCACTTTTTTCCCTTAGCACGTCGTTTAACACTTTTAACTCGTAAGTGGATCTGAAGCCGATAAATGTGGGGGCTATGTAGGGCAAAGACATTACGCTGGTGTGCCGCCTATGCCACACAGGCATCCCGTCATTAATGCACGTCCTAATTACTCCCTTAAAAAAACTAATGAACATGGATTTTTCTGCGTCAAACTTGGTTTCTTCAGGGTTCATCCTTATGTTGTCAAACAAAAGGACTTCTCCCTTCTTTAATTCCTTTATCCTTTTCCTTGTCTCAGCCCTAAAGCATTTTTCATAGGGCACATACTCGATATCTACACTCAAAGGAAGGTGTTTTCTCAAAACAGCCCAGTGTTGCTTTAGAGATAAAAAGTCTCTCCCTCCAGGCCTTCCTTGGTGTGCCACAACAACTAAACCAGCATACTCTGAAAGAACCTCAATAACGTTAGCGTAAATAAGAAGCCTCAAGCTGTTTTCCGATATTCTACCTTTTACCACGGGAACGTTAACGTCTATCCTTACCAGAGCAGGTGTTTTCAGGTAAGCTTCCAAGTCAGTGAGCCAGAAATCCCTCGTTTCCCTATAATAATCTATCATGAGAATCATCTGGGAAGTTGTTGATTCAGTTTTGCATGACTTAGACAATGTTCGACGATTAATTAAAAAACTTTGGTTTAAGGGCTTTTATGGTTTTTGCTAAAAATTTTTTAGAGAGTATTCTGAGGAAATAAATTGGGCAGAAGTCACCTATAACAATAAAGAATCAAGGAGGAAAATATGAACGAAAAACGGAAAGAAATAGGAAGAGTAATACATTATTTCTCTAGAATAGGAGTCGGAGTAGTAGAGTTAAAAAACGAGATCAAGCTTGGAGACAAAATACAAATAGAAGGGGCAACAACTTCCTTTACCCAAACAGTTGAGTCAATGGAAATAGATAAAAAGAAAATTGATAAGGCAACAGCTGGCCAATTAATAGGCTTAAAGGTTAAAGACAGGGTTAGGGTGGGTGATAAAGTATATAAAATTGGAACTTAACGTCTTCGCTATTTTTTAAACTTCTTTAAACAGGTAACCAGTGAAGAAAAAAACACAACGATTCCAATTAAAATTAACACATGAAAAAAGAAGTTATTTTTTCCTCTAGCTTGAATGAGATATTCATTGTTTGTTGTGAGATCCAGCACCCAGTTTTCCTCGTCGATAATCACTTTCACAGGCGAATCCTCCAGCTTAAACAAATAGGTTGAGGAGGTTCCGTTAACCCAAATTTCTCGGTTAAACCTGCCTTTTTCAGTAAC
>JAOZGF010000208.1 GCA_027491845.1 Thermoproteota archaeon
GACAGGGTTAGCTGGCAGGAATGGATGACGCAAGAAGTTGAAGGTAGGGCTAAAGTATATTTTGAGGCGCGCGTTTCACACGTGATTCCCGAAGAAGGTTGCTTGATCATTAACAACGTTAAAAGAAAATATGACTACTTGATTGGGGCTGATGGGTGCTTCGGAATCACAAGGAAGACTCTGGGAATAAATCAACCACTCACAATGGGTTATTCTGCAGAAATAAACAAGGAATACTTTGAGCCAGGGACAGCCATATTTTACTTTAAACCTGGTTACATGGGATATGGCTGGATATTTCAGCGAAAGGGAACAGTTAACATTGGTTATGGCGGTGAAAGCAAAGAAATTTTTAAACATAAAGTATTGGGTCGCTTAGGGTTAGATAAAGGACAAGTTGTTTTTCTTGGGGGTTGTCTTCCCTTAAAGCCTCCTAAACCATTTATGGCAGGTAAAGGGAAACTCATCCTAGTTGGAGACTCCCTTGGAACCATAGATTTCCTGTTCTGGGAAGGACTTTATAATGCCTTTCTCACAGGTAAACTTGCTGCAGAGACCCTAGATTCAAGTGGAGGTGTTAGGGAGTATCATGTAAATTTAAAAAGGAAAAAGGTGTTGAGAGAACACAGGTTAAGCAGTAGAATGGCGGAAATCAGTTACAAAACGGCTCCCGATCCAAAGTTTATTAGTCATCCCCATTTCAACGAAATTATAGCTGATGTCCAAAAAGGAAAATCAACCTATGTGAAAGCTCTCCTAAGACTTGCCCTCCTATACTTGAGGATAAAATTGGGAGCCGCCTAGGCCTTAGTTTCACTTGAATTTCGACGGCTCTTCGATGAGGCATTTTTCTTGTCTCCTTTACCCGCCATTTTAAAGTAGGTGCTGATAAATGTAAAAAAGTTAACCAAGGCCTTTAAAAAGGAAAAATGAACAAAACTATCTGGACAAGCTTGGAAGAATATAAGGCTCAAAGGCCGATTTACTTGTTCTCCTCTAGTATTCTAACGTTCTTCGCTCTTGGCCCCTTACTTTCCTGTACAACGTCAAATATTACTCTTGACCCTTCCTCTATCTCTATTCCTTCTTCTAGGTCAGATGCATTAACGTACACATCTTTTTCTCCATCGTCTCTAGCTATGAAGCCGAAGCCTCTAAATTTATTAAAGAACTTAACTGTTCCTGTAGCCATTTCTTCACCTCATTTCTTTATTTGCGTCCTCTCTCCTCTGAATCGTTGCTGTCCTTGTTTTTGGCAACGTATCTTTACGGAAAGAGACAGTGGAAGAATTGTTGCTCAAGTATTTAAGTACACCGGTTTTTTATGATGATTCCTCAGCCTCATTCATTTTTAGGTAATTACTGGGACATTGGCTTCCCTTAATTTTTCTCTGAATCCCTCAAGCGACAGCCCTGATAATTTAGCCGCTATCCTTATGTCTCCTTCCTTTATGTAGTATTTTAGTGCTGCCCTTATTTTAGGAGGCTGCCTCTCAATAAACTCCCAGTCAGCCTCCCTTTCCCTTATCCTCCTATCTCCTTCCTCCAGAATCTCCCATTTTTTCCTTATTTCTTCTTTCAAAAACGTTCATCTCACTCAACCTTTTTTCTTTATCTTTTTTCCTGAAAATGTGCCTTGTGTCGATTTCATATTCTTCTAGGAATACCTCAACATCTTTCTTATAGTGACAGAAACCTTTGAGGTTAAAAGCGCTGTCGTGAGGACGTCTATTGCTCTCATTATTTTTACACTTGAATAATTTTGTATTATTTCAACAGCCTGCATAGCTCCTTTATTTTCCGTCAAAACAACATATCCATGTTTCTTACCTGCAGCTAAACAAACTGCTTCAGGAAGCTCTATCCTCCTTGCCCACTCCAGTGAAGCCATTTTATTAATAATTTTAGATGCCTCCTCTAAAATTACAGGTGAAGCTACGTATAATGACAATTTCCTTTCAGCAAGACAACCTGCCACCCATTCAATCGTTTTCTCACTTGTAATTTCGTTCAAGACTTCCTCGGGCACGAAAACTGTTGAGAACAGCTTAAAAAGTAGGTCTCTTTTCCTGTATCCTGACCAGTCGATAGGGAAACATGTATCACTAATCGCTATTTCAGTCAACGTTGGGTATCTCCGCTTTCTTTCTTAATTCGTTGAATTCCTCTATCTTTAACCCAGCTATCCTTGAGGCAACATATAGGTCTCCTTCCTTTACGTAGTATTTTAGTGCTGCCCTTATTTTGGCAGGCTGCCTCTCAATAAACTCTCAGTCAGCCTCTCTCTCCCTTACTTCTCTATTTTCCTTTTCAAGTTTATCCCATTTTTTCTTAAGAAACTCCAGCTGCAATTCTTTCAACCAAAGACAAGTGCCCTAATAGAAATTTTAGGAAAAGGCTCTTTAAATAAGTTAACACTACCTCTTTCTTTTTTAGGCAAGATAAAGCTCCTGACTTTGTCTCTTAAATAAGCTGCCAAAGGGAGCCTTGACAAGTTGTTAATGTTTTGTTAGTTGAAGAACAATGCTTAAAGAAGTTCAATAAAAAAGAAAAAGGGAGGAAAAGTTGTTTGACTCCTTCTCTTAGGGGTTCCATGTTTCTATTACTGTGTAGTTGTCTTCCAGCCCTACTAAGCTGTCCCCGTTTGAGTCCTGCCACTTAAGGATCAGGGCTCTTCCGTTAAGTTGACCTAGGAATTCCTGGTTTGAGCGTTGGAGGAAGAGGCATGCTGCAAGGCTTCCCCTGTGGGTTATCCCCCACACTACCAACACATGTCTTCCATGATCCCTGTGCAAGGCGATTAACGCGTAGTCCTCAGACTCCGTGGCTGAGTAGGTTTGGTTTGTTTGGTCTGAGCGTATGCCGGTGCCGTCATAATAGAATGGGCATCCTTGGAAACCTTCATAGTGGTTTGCAAAGTTGTTCACTAGGGGGCCTCCAACCACTATGAGGTTTGTTTTCGGCAACTTATCCCAGTTTATTGTTACTGAACCTGTTCCTGAGGCTTCAGTGTCCACAAGCCATTCCACCCTGTTCAGTGTCGCATGTATTCCAAGTTCTGAGGCTATTGCTGTTGCCCCTGCCACGTCAGATGTCCATGCACTGCAGTTGAAGGGTCCATGCGGTCTTGTGTCTCCAACCACAAACGTTGCGTTAACTGTTCCTCCTGAAAACGGTGTAGGGAAGTAGTTAAGCAGTAATCCTTGGGTGTCCTGACTCCATTCAAGCCATCCAGTATCTGCAACGTAATCGTCAAAAGAGAAATCGAACCCTGAAAAGAAAAGGTTAATCGTTGACCCATAAGAGATGCCGAGCTGGGATAATTGAATACTGCATTCAAACACGTGGTCATAGGACAACTTATAAGCTTCAGATGGCAAATAGTACCAAACCCACCCTGTAGACTCATTCCACTCTTCTTGAAGAATATAACCGTCCCCGTCTTGAAAATATATGGAAAGACGTTCTTCCCATCCTCCGCCGGAGGGCCAAGGTGCCCCTGTCTCCTTGTTGTTATCAACATCTATATAGAGGCTGAGGATGTAAAATCCATTGTCTGGAAGGTCCTTTAGAGGATCACTAAAAGTGTCACACCTAAAGTGAATGTGTGAATTGTTGTTAGACACGTATATATCCTTTAGGTTGACCCAGTCGTAAAGGGTTTCCTCCACTTCCGTCCATTTTTCATCTGTTAGGAAGGGTTGGGTTACCCAGTCGTTTTTGTTTCCATCTACATCGATGCTCTTGTGTTGATTGACAACATATGTTTTTTCAGCTTCAATCACGTCCCAAACATCGTCATACATTTCTAAATAGAATTCCATGGAGTTGCTGAAGGAAACGGATGGTTGAAAAGCTGATGAGAGGTTCAGCCTTATTACAACAAGCCCTGAAGCTTCCTCAAAAAACAACTTAATCCAGTGTGGGTTAGAAATCTCCTGGAAATATCCAGCGTCAGGATCCCACCATCCCCATTTACACTTTCTGTATCTTCCGTCTATGTATGAATAAAACCGAATGTAGTAGTCTGCCCCTGTAAAAGGATTTCCACTCCAGCTGCAACCTGTTTCTGGGTTACTGTCAGCATCTATGAATATAATTCCATTATGTTCTCCTTCAGGGTATGTTGGAGCAGGGGCGTGTTTCCCTATTATGAAGTATAGGGAGTCTGAGTCCTTGAGAACCTTGAAGGACTCCGCGTCTAGGAATAGTGGTGTTGGTAGTTCCATTGGGTCCGTGTAGTTGCATGGAGTATGTGTT
>JAOZGF010000116.1 GCA_027491845.1 Thermoproteota archaeon
AAAAAATACATACTCCGAACTGGTACAAGTTCTATGAAAGAGTTGGACTTAAAAAAAGCCTCTGGAGGAAGGCGGATGAATTATGGCTGAAACATTATTCCAAACAAAAAACTAGGCTTTATTCTGACGCTTTCTGGGCTGTAAAAACGTTAAAGGAAAAGCATGGTTTAAAGTTAGCCGTGGTTTCCAACGGCAACTGTAAGAGGGTTAAGCGTGAAGTGAGCATGCATGGATTGAAAAATTATTTTGACGTTGTGGTTTGCGGCGACCAAGTTAAAAATTTAAAGCCTGCCCCGGACCTAATTAAGTTAGCTCTTAAAAAATTGAACTTAAGCCCTGAAGAAGCTGTTTACATTGGAGACTGTCCTGAGGACGCTGAGGCAGGTTGGAGGGCAGGTGTTTTAACCCTAATTGTTTTAAGCGTTTTTAGCAGGGACAAATTTAATGTAAGTGGAGGCAGGGTAAAGGTTTTCAGGGATTTGAGGGGTGCAGTAGGTTATATAGGTGAAATGCTCCTTTGATTAATTACAGTTTACAGTATTTTTTCTAGGGCGTCCCTACCTTTCATTCCAGGTTTTATCCCTGCTTTTAGGGCTTTATTAGTGGCCTCCACAATTGCGCCATCCAAAAGTTCCTTGACAGAGTTAACTCCTTTAATAGTTGCAGCAGCTGCACCTACCTTGTTTGCTGCATCGATGTCGAGGTATCCGCAGGCTATGAAGCCCCTTGAGCCCTTGACGAGGATGAGTGGAGGTGAATCTGGGAGGCTAATTTCAATTCCAATCCCGCATTTACCCTTTAAAGTTACTTCCTCCATTTTAATCAAGTTTAGAGCCTCTAACAATTATTTTTAAAATGTTCAACTTCAATTCTAACACTTTAACAAAAATCAATTGAACCCTTTAAAAAGAGGAGTGCTTCATGAGCGTAGAAGTTTCAATCCCAATATCAATAGTTCTTTTCTCTTTCGTCGTCCTTCTCCTTTACTTCAGGTTTGAAGAAAGAACTCGGGATGTTTTGGGAGGGGAGACTTTCAGGTTAAGGGATGCCCTTCTCTTAGCCTTAATAATCTCGGTAACCATCATTGTTTGGGTTTTTCTCCCCGCCTTGGTTCTGCCCTTCGTCACCATACTTTTCTCTTCCTTCGTTGTTGCCTTAACTACCTATATTTTCTCTCAAAAAAGACTTCTGTCAGCGTTGACTGCAGTATTCTTCGTCCTCCTGTACCTTTTCTTTTGGAATATATTCACTCTAAATGTTTCGGCTTTCTACTTGGCAATTGGGGCTTCAATTATCCTTAACAGCTTACTTGATTGGAAAACAGGTTGGATTTTCGTTGGCTCCATATCGGTCATGGATTTCATCCATGTTTTCTACACCAAGGCCATGGTTGAAGTCGCTGCCAAAGCAGAAAGAATGGCCCTACCTCTCCTCATGATACTTCCCTCACCCTTGCTTCATGGGTATGTTGTCATTGGGGTGGGCGATTTCCTTATAGCTTCGCTTATCGTTGTCCAGACAGCTAAAAAATTTGGAAGGAAGAAGGGTTTCCTCTGCATTTTATTTTTGTTCGTCGCCTCGGTTGTCATGGGTTTTGTTGCTTACAGTTACAGGTCCCCCTTGCCTGCAACGGTTTTCTTGATTTCTGGATGGATTGCTTTCCTAGTTTTCCAGAAGGTTTACGGAGTGATGAAGCAGGTGCCAAGAATGTAAGTGTTTTCATATGCCCTGTAATTTCCTTATTTTATCGCCCACTTTTTCTATCAAGTGTTGCTCATCCCTTTTCCTTAAAGAATTAAGGACTATCTGGTTTGTTTTGTATTCGTTGATCCATTCCCTTGCAAACCTGCCTGTTTGTATGTCTTCCAATATCTTCTTCATCTTATCCCTTGCACCCTTATCTATTATTATGGATCCCCTTGTCCTTCCCCCGTATTCAGCTGTGTCGCTGACGGCTTTCCACATTCCTTCAAGGCCGCTGCTCCATATTAAGTCAACTATCAATTTTAATTCGTTTAAGCATTCGAAGTAGGCTATTTCAGGCTGGTATCCTGCCTCAACAAGGGTCTCAAATCCAGCCTTAATTAGTTCAGTTACTCCGCCGCACAGGACTACTTGTTCACCGAACAAATCTGTTTCAACTTCTTCCTTGAATGTTGTTTCAATTACTCCCCGCCTCGTTAGACCCATTGCTTTAGCCATGGCTAAGGCTGTTTCCTTGGCCTTTCCGGTGTAGTCTTGTTCAACAGCTATTAGGCCTGGCACGCCTGAGCCTTGTTTAAAGCTTTCCCTTAAAATCAAGCCAGGTGCCTTTGGAGCTATCAATATTACATCTATGTCTTGAGGAGGCCTTATAAGTCCGTAGTGTATGTTGAAGCCGTGGCTAAAGCCAAGTGTTTTTCCTTGAGTCAGGTTTTTCCTTATTTCGTTGCGGTAAACATCGGGCTGGACAGTGTCTTGGGTTAGGAATTGTATTATTTCTGCTTTTTTTGATGCTTCTTCAGCATTAGAGACTTCGAAGCCGTCTTTTTCAGCTTTTTTCCATGCCGTGCTTCCCTTGAGTTCTCCTACTACGACGTTAAAGCCTGAATCCCTTATGTTTAGGGCCTGAGCCCTGCCTTGGTTTCCGTAGCCAATTATCGCTATTGTTTTGCCTTCAAGAATCGCCTCATCAACATCTTCATCCTTATATATTTTCAACACTTCTTTCACCACCTAAAATTTTTGGTTAAAATTAAATCAGGTTTTTCAAAACCGTTTTCATTAAAAACTGGTTGTTTTCCAGGGGTTTCATTCTTCAATTGATATGGCGGATATCCCTGATCTCACGTATTTGTACTCTATTCCTGCAGGTATCTCTCTAATTGTCTTTTCTATGTCGTTTGATGTCCCTGTTACTTCTATGACCGTTATTTCAGAGTTTTCGAACAACGTTTTCCCTTTTACTTGGGACAGGTATCTTCGAAGCCGATGCTTTCTTTCTTCGTCATTTGGCCTGTAAAATTTTATTAGGGCCATTTCCCTGCTAATTGATTTCTTTATTGGCATTCTCTCCACGCGATGCACGGTCGGCATTCTCTCCAGTGTTGAGGCAAGGAAGTCCGACGTTTTCCTTGTTGAGTTAAAAAGTAAAGTTATTCTGGCTTTTCCTTTCTTTTCTTTTCCAACAGTTATGCTTTCAATGTTTATCCCTCTCCTGGCGAATACGGCGCTAATCCTTTCCATGACGCCGAATTGGTCGTCAACGATCAGGGAAAATAAATGGGAAAGTTGCTCTTCTATCTC
>JAOZGF010000210.1 GCA_027491845.1 Thermoproteota archaeon
ATTTTTATGTAGGCTCTCACATGCCTGTTTGAACCAACGTTCCTTGTTATTATGGATCCTGGTTCAATTATTGTGTTTGAACCGATTACTTTTCCAGGGTAAATTGTTACGTTTCCACCTATTAACACGTTGTCCCCTATTATTGCTCCTAGTTTTTTTAGGCCTGTTCCATATTTTTTTCCTTGGATTTCTACTTCAACGGGTTTTCCATTCATTTTCACGTTCATTGAAACGGTTCCCGGACCAATGTTCACGTTTTCGCCCACGATGCTGTCTCCTATGTATGATAGTCTCCCTATTTTGACGTTGTCAAATATTATGCAGTTTTTTAGTTCTACTCCGAAGCCCACTATGGTGTTTTTCCCCACGGAGCTGTATTCCCTAATTAACGTGTTGTTTCCTATGAATGCCCCTTCATCAATGTAGCATGGTCCCTTCAATGTTGCCCCTGACCTCACATGTACGTTCTCTTTTATAACAACAGGTCCCTCAATGGTGACGTTGTTTTCAATTTTCGCCTTTGAAGAAATTATGCTTGCCTCAAATCTGTCCTGTATTATTTTGTTTGCTTCTAAAAGGTGCCAGGGCCTGCCTATGTCAACCCACCTTTTTTCCCACAGTGCAGCCTGAACAGCTGCTCCCAAATCTATCTCTTGCTGGAAAGCATCTGCAAGTTTTTTTCCTTTCTTTAAGTGACGGAAGATTTCCCTCCTGAGGACGTAAACCCCAGCTACAACGTAGTTTCCTAGTTCTGAAGTGGGGGGTGCTTTTTCAATAATCTTTTTTATCCTCCTTTTTTCATCCAGTTGACTTACTCCGAAATCACTTATGTCTCCCTTAAGCGTTAAGCAAACTGTCATGTCTGCTGCTGTGTTTTGATGTGTGTTAAGGGTTCTAGCCACTATCCCTGGATCAGAGATTATGTCTCCATAGATAAGAAGAACTTCCTCTTCATTTTTAAGGTCCTTTTCCACGGTTAAAATCGCCTTCTCAATGTTTTCAAGCTCTTCTTGAACCAAGTACTTAATGCTTACCCCGTATCTCTCCCCTGACTTGAAGTGTTCAATCACTTTTTCTTTCTTGTAACCTACAACCAAGTTTATTTCTTTTATCCCGTTTTGTTTTAGTTCTTGGATCATGTATTGAAGTATTGGTTTCCCAACGATGTTTATCATTGGTTTAGGCCTTGTCTCGGTTAAGGGGTATAGTTCCCTCCCTATTCCAGCTGCAAGGATGTAAGCTTTCATTGTTTTCACCTTCAATCTACTGTTACGCTTTTTGCAAGGTTTCTTGGCTTGTCTGGATCGCATTTTCTCTGGATCGCCGTGTAATATGCTAAGAGCTGTAGGGGGATCACATAGAGTATGGGGGAAAGAATGTTAGAGTAGCCTTCAGGGATCTCGATGGATTCATCACATATGGATTTTATTTCCTTGTCTCCCTCCTCTATCAAGCTTATCACGTGCGCCCCCCTAGCCTTCATTTCAGAGATGTTCCCAATTATTTTTTCTCTTGTTTCATCGTTTGGCGAAACAAATATTACAGGATAATTTTCCTCTATTAGGGCTATGGGTCCATGTTTTGATTCGCCAGCTGGGTATCCTTCAGAGTGAATGTAAGAAATCTCCTTCATTTTCAAGGCTCCCTCAAGGGCTGTTGCCGTGTTTATGCCTCTCCCAAGAAAGAAACAATTTTCCTTGTTCGAAATCCATTCAGCTATTTTTTTAGTTTGCATCTCTGTTTTCCTTATCACTTCGTCAACCTTACTTGGCAAAAGCTTTGTTTTTCTCCATATTTCACTGCATGGAAACTTTTCTTCACCTGTTCTCCTCGCTATCTCCGTTGTTATGCAAGCCAGGGATAAGAGCTGGGTTGTGAAGGACTTCGTTGCAGCTACACCTATCTCAGGCCCAGCCCTCGTGTAAAAAACATGGTCGGATTTTCTCGTCAGGGAGCTACCTACCACGTTAACTATTGAAAGTACTGTGCCGTTTCTTTCCTTCACGTAATCTGCAGCCCTTAAGGTGTCCATTGTTTCGCCGCTTTGAGAAATTAGTAGGGCTACTGAATCCTCTGAAATATGCGGGTTCATTAGGGGGAATTCCGATGCTACTATTGCGAGAACAGGTTTTTTAAGCACCCTGTTTAACATGTATTGACCCGCCAGTGAAGCATAGAAGGATGTCCCTGCTGAAATTAAATATATGTTTTCTTTTTCAATCAAGGGGTTAACAAAGGCCTCCAATTCTTTTAAGGAGAACTTAAGGGTTTCCCTGAGGGCGTAGGGTTGCTCGTGAATTTCTTTCAGCATGAAGTGGGGGAAACCTCCTTTTTGAGCCATTTCAACGCTCCATGTAACTGTGAAGGGTTTCCTGCTCACTTTCTCCCCTGAAATAAGGTTTTCTATTCGGTATCTCCTTCGCTCCAACACAGCTACTTCGTCATTATGGAGAACTACAACCCTGTTTGTATGTTTGAGGAAAGCCGGTACGTCTGAAGCACAAAAAACTTTATTTTTCGCTATGCCCAAAACAAGCGGGCTATCCTTCCTTGCACAGTAAATTTTGTCTGGTTCATGAACACTCACTGCAACTATTGCAAATGATCCCTTAAGTTTTTTCAATGATTTCTTGAATGCTCTAAAGAAATTTTTTTCAGCCTTCAAATTTTCCTCTATAAGGTGGGGGATAACCTCGCTGTCTGTTTCTGATTTAAACAAATGGTTCCTGCTTGACAATACCCTTTTAATTTAAATGTAATTTTAAAATATTCAGATGTGTGACA
>JAOZGF010000130.1 GCA_027491845.1 Thermoproteota archaeon
AGGGAGATGAGTGTAGCCAGGGAAGAAGTTCCAAGTAGAGGCGGATACCCAGGATACCTTTATAGTGACTTAGCATCAATCTATGAAAGAGCAGGGATAATACAGGGCAAAAAGGGATCGTTAACTCAAATGCCTGTCTTGACAATGCCTGGAGGAGACCTTCACCATCCCATACCAGACTTATCAGGTTACATAACTGAGGGACAGATACTTTTAAGCAAAGACTTGGATGCAAGAGGGATATATCCACCTATAAACATTCTTCCTTCCCTAAGCAGGTTAATGAGGAAGGGAATAGGCAAGGGAAAAACGAGGGAAGACCACAGGGACCTAGCGGATCAACTATATGATGCATACTCCAGGGGAATGAGGGCAAGAGACTTGGCCAGAATAGTTGGAGAAATGGGTTTAAGCGAAAGAGAGAGGAACTACCTTAGATTCGCAGATGAATTTGAAAGGAAACTTATAAACCAGGGAGAATATGAAAACAGGCCGATAGAAAAAACGTTAGACATAGCCTGGGAAGTTCTATCCATACTGCCAGAAGAAGAATACGTGAGGATAAGTGAAGAATATATAGAGAAATACCATCCAGCCTATCGAAGACTATAAGTAGCAGTTGGTGTAACCAGTGGCCTTCGCAACACGTATAACAGCAACAAGGGGGGTTCTCCTTAGGCTAAGGGAACAATTTGAATTCATAAAAAAGGGGCTTGAAATACTCAAGATGAAAAGGGACAATCTAGCAGGGGAACTGAATAAATACCTGAGAGAAGTGAGAATAAGGGAAGAAATAGAAAAAAGGTTCGCTGAAGCCTATGAAAAACTTATTTCCCTCTATTCTTTAAGGGGGTATTCATCGGTTCACTCGGAATCCTTGTCTGTTGAGGAAATAAACATAACACTCCTGCCAATTACGGTTATGGGAGTAGAAATCCCAAGGATTAAAATCGAAAAAAAGCCTTCAACAGAGTTCATTGGTTCCTCTCTAGAATATGAAGTAGCTAAGAAACTCAGTTCATGCGTAGAAGATCTCCTTAAACTAACGATCATAGAGGTTTCCATTGAAAGATTGGCGCAAGAACTCATGATGACAAACAGGAAAGTTAATGCCCTTGAAAAAATAATAGTGCCCTCTTATAGCCAATTAATTAGTTACATTGAAGGAAGGCTTGAGGAAGAATCATTAGAGGAATTTATCAGGACAAGGCACATCAGAGATGTTTTGAGGAGACGGAGAGAATGAAGTCACCGAGGCTCTTATATCTCATAACAAGGGTCCACGGGCTTTCCACTCACCTTTTAAATGAAAACGATTATTCCATGCTTGCAAGTGCAAAGAGCATTAGGGAGATCGCTGAAAACCTGTTAAAAGGGGATTATGCAACGATCCTTGGAAAAATTTCACTCGAAGAATTGGATGCTAAGATGTTGGAAAGAGTTTTTTATCAAAAATTAATAGAGAGAAACACATTCCTAATAACGCTGTCTCCTCCAAGGATTTCACGTTTCCTAAGTTCATTTTTCAAAAGATTCGAAATAGAAAACATTAAAAGAATAATTAAAGCTAAACACGGAGGAGAAACACTGAAGGAAGAAGAACTAATTCCCATACCGAAAAAATATACTCTCATCAACTTTCAAGCATTATTGGGTGCAAAGGACGTTGAAGAAACCGTTTCATTCTTGAAAGAAACAGAGTACGCTGAACTGGAGTTTAAGTACAATGCATACAGGGATTCTGGATATCCTATTATCCTTGAAGCCTGCTTAGATGAAATTTATTTTAGGAATCTCTTGGAAACAACCAAGCGTCTTCCCAACCGAAAAGATGTTGAGAGCCTTACAAGATATTTAGGAGAAATTAAGAATTTACAGAACATAGTGAATTTACTGATGAGGAAAGCTGAACCAAAAGTAGTTAGTGAGGTAGACTTAAAGGTAAGATATAAGTTAAGCGATCGAAGAGTCAAGGAATTAAGTAGGAGAACAATTGAGGAATTACATGATGTAATGAGGGATACTTCTTATGCAGAAATAAGCCAGAGGGTCTTGGAGTCGTACAGGAACGGTTTAGTAGAAGATGTTTCATTGATTTTTGAACAAAACACATTATCTCACATTATAAAAACAATGAGTAAAAAAACTCTCTCACTAGTTTACGTGTTATGTTATCTCTTACTTTGTGAGTGTGAGGTACGAAATTTAATTACGGTTGCTGTAAGTCGAGAACTTGGCCTAACTAAAGAAAAAATTCAAGAAAGGATTATTATTTAACTGATTTTTTTGTTTTTTTGGGTTAGAGTTTTCCTAGGATCATTATTGCAATAATTAAGCCGTAAATTGCTATTCCCTCTCCTAGACCTGCGAATATAAGTATCCACACTGCTGTTTCAGGTCTTTCAACAATTGCCCCAGCGCCAGCTGATGTAGCTCCATACACAGCGATTCCTGCTCCAAGCCCTGAACCCATCACCGCTATTGCTGCAGCTACAAAACCTAGAGCCTTGTTAGGAGCAGCTGCTTCGCCAGCTTTTTCTTCTTGCAATGAATGCCCTGATGCTGCAGAGATCCCTACTGAAAAGCCTATAGCTATTAAAGGCAATAGCATTAACAAGGCCGCCAGCTTTGGGTTCTTATGGATTTTTAAAGCAATGTTTGTGACCTTCAACATAGGCTGCCACCGCATAGAGTGAATATTAAACAATTTTTAAAATTTTTGGTTTCCTTAAAGCTTGAAAGGAACGTATCTAATCCCGTCGCCGCCGTAAAACTTTGTGGAGAACTCGTAGTACATCAACCTAAGCGCCTGGATTAACGATGAAAAACCTTCTATAGCTATAACTATGAAGTTAATGAAGATGTAGCTGGGGATATCTCCAATTAGACTTGCAAGGTAAGCTGCACTCAGAGCGAGGGCTCCATGCGCTATTGCGAAGGCACCTAGCCTAATGTAGGACACTGAATTAGTCATATAAGAAACAAACACTTCAATGGCTTCTCCGAATCCTTCCATTATGTGTTCAACTGCCTTGCCATGCTTTTTTATTTTTCCCTTGATTAAGGGGGACAGGAAAACTAGTAATAGCATTGTTAAAGCAGTTATCGCCAACGGCAGGTTCTGTGGTTCTGAAAAAACTGTAAGGGTCATTCCTGATTCAATGAATCTTATTGCTAGAATTACTCCAACAATGTAGTATATTGCCCCTATTAACCCTGTTCCGCTTAGGATTGCTGACAATTTATCCCTCCGCATTATTTTAGCGATTATGTTAAGGATGAGCGCTATTATTATTTGTATGACGCCGAAGATCAACGCAATAATGAATATTTTTGTCATTTCATGCATTGGACTAATAAAGGGGTGAGGAAACATTTCAAAGAGGAAGATTTCTCCGTAGAGGAAACCGAAGAATATTGACACTATGCCGCATCCCATGAGTATTCCCCCAAGTTTCTTTGTCGCGCTTGCCGACAAACCAAGAAAGCCTTTATAACTCCTATTGAATATTAAGCCTAGAATCAGGAAAACCAGTCCGCCACCAACGTCTCCGAACATTATTCCGAACATTATTGTGTAAAGCAACGTGAAGATTGGCGTGGGATCTATCTCGAAATAGTTCGGAACTCCTCTTAACGACGTGAACACCTCGAAGGGTCTAAACAATACGGGATTCTTGGTCTGCACAGGCACTAATTCGCCTGGGGTTGGATCTTCAAAAGAGAGATGCATGGGTCCTCCTGTTATTTCAATAACTTTAGCCTTCACTTCTTCGATTTTGTTCGCTGGAACCCAACCGTGCAGTATGCTTAGTCTTTCGCTTCTGCTGACAGCTGACCTCGCTCTTTCTATGTTCAGAACCTTCAACGTGTAGGGAAGGTATTCTTTTGCTTTCACGCTGAATTCTTCGGCTAACATCCTTATTTTTTTCTTTACTTCCTTTATTTTGTTTTCTATCACGTTAATTTCCTTGTTTATGTCTTCCTCTGCTTTTTCTGGTTCTGGGTTTAGTTCAGGTGGGAATTTGAATTCCTCGAAGTTAAGCAGTGTTAATGCTTCCTTTATGTATTCCTTTCTTTCCGTGGGGCCTGTAATTGCAACGAAGTCTCTTTTCTCTTTTCCAGGCGTCCTCACATATGTAATGTTTGTTCCTTTGACGTACTTGTCAAGTTTCGGCAGCATTGTGTAATGGAGAAGACCTACTTTGACAAAAATGTGTGTGAAGTCCCCTATACCGTCCAACCTGAAACCGTTCTTTTTAAGGAATAAAATTTTTTCTTTAAGTTCTTTTAGATTGTTTAGCTTGGTTTCATGTTTCTCCAGTTCCTTTAGGTACTTGTCAAGGGTTGACTCTGTATCTTTAACGTATTTTTCGATTTCGGTAATGTCTTGCTCCTTCACAACCCATTTTTCCTCAGGAGGTTTTCTGAACATTTCAACAAGTTTATCCTTAAGGCTCGTCCTGGGTTTCGTTTCATCTGCCAGTGTGGTTTTCTGGGATTGTAGCCGGTGAGTGAGCTTAAGGTAGCTTTCACTTCC
>JAOZGF010000132.1 GCA_027491845.1 Thermoproteota archaeon
GGAGAGAAACTCTTATTATGAGGATGAGTTTGAATCAATGTACAGTGCTTTCTCCCAAAATCAACGGCGCATGTTACTTTCTAATCATTTTAACAGGCCTCCCTAAACCATAAATTTTTATCTTAGGATTAGGAAGCCCGTTTGTCCTCCACAATATGTTTCTGGCATCAAAGATAACTGCTGATCGGTCAAGTGCTTCTGAAAAGGATTTAAAGTTAATTTTTTTGAATTCGTCGTGGTCTGTAGCGAAAATAACCACTGACGCCTCCCTGATGGCTTCATCCAACTCACTTACCTGCCTTACCCCCATCTCTTTTAACCTAGAGTCTTCCCCTACATGTGGATCATAAACAAAGATCTCAACCCTTTCATGGATCTCATTTTTAAGGATGCTTAACAGCCTGTAAACAGGTGAATTACGCGTGTCGCCCACGTTACCCCTGAACGCTAACCCTAGGACAGCTATCTTTTTCTTTGCACCACTTTTTAAGTAGCGTCCTTGTCGAAGGATTTCCAGAACCTTTCTAGCCGTGTATCTAGGCATTCCGTCATTTATTTCCCTTGCAAGCCTAATAAGTTGAAGATCCAAATTAAACTTTTCCGCCTCATTGAGTAAGAAGTAAGGGTAAACAGGGATACACATACCTCCTACACCCAACCCGGGAAAGTGAAGGTTGCAGTAGGGCTGCGTGTTAGCAGCCTCCCTAGCCTCCATGAAATTAACACCTATTTTTTCACTTAGAATAGCTAGCTCATTGGCCAAAGCTATGTTCACGTCCCTATAAACCCCCTCAAAAAGTTTTGATGCTTCAGCGGTTGTCGCGTCCCTTACAATTATAACTCCCTTCCTAGCTATGCATTCATAGAGTGCAGCGGCTGTTTCAGAGCTTTTCCGCCCTATTCCGCCCACTATCTTAGGATAGTTTTCTTCAATGTCTTTTATCACTCTACCCTCCATCACCCTCTCAGGACTATAGGCCAAGCCAAAGTCCTTTTCAGCCTTCAAACCACTTTCACCTTCAAGGATAGGCCTAACAACCTTGGCGGTAGTGGAGGGAGGAACCGAGCTTTCCAAAATGACAATGTCTCCCTTTTTAAGCCCCTTACCAATGGATTCAACGCATTCTATGAGACTTGATAAGTCAGTTTTCTTGCCCTCTGAAACAGAGGTAGGAACACAGATTACATCCACATCAGCCTCAAAACTTGCTTTAACAAGATCAGAAGTAGCTGTAAACTTCTTTAAGTTAACAAAATGACTGACAGCAGCATCAACACCAGGTTCATTGATTGGAGACAAGCCCTGATTGATGCATTTAACTACTTCATCGTTTACGTCAACACCAATAACCTTCCCGCCAGCCTTTAACCAGCAAACACATAAGGGCAAACCAACGTGACCTAAACCATAAACGGAAAACGTTATTTTACCTTCAAATACTTTCTTCTTTATTCTGTCTTTAGGCAAGCCAAAAACCGGCATTAAACCTTTCACCTTTTTTTGTGAGATAAAAGACAGCGTTAACCCTTATTACGACGAACATTATACCTTAAATTTAGGGAGGATTGGAACTACATTTTTATGGACAAAAACAGTTTGTTTTCTTTTTAAATGAATTGGAATTTAAAAAGGGAGAAAGGCTCCGTGTAGGTCGAAAAAACCTTATCTTCTCCTTAGAAATAGGTTAAACAAGCAAAAACACATATTTGTTATTACTAAGCATATTGCTTAAAGGCTTAAAATACTTAAAACAAGAAGGAAGTTTTCATGCTTATTATTGTGGTGATAGCCACAAGACCGCAAATAATCAAGTCAGCTCCAATAAACGAAGAAATCAATAAGTCCCCGGAGTTTGAGCTTAAGCTCATTTATACAGGTCAACATTATGACTACGAAATGTCTAAGCTTTTTTTCACTGAGTTAAGGTTGCCTAAGTTAGATATTGATTTAAAAGTAGGCTCAGGCTCCCACGCCTGGCAAACAGGAATGATCATGATTAGGTTGGAAAAAGCTCTTTCGCAACTTAAACCCGACCTTGTTCTGGTTCCGGGAGACACAAATTCTGCATTGGCTGCTGCATTAACAGCTGCCAAACTAGGGTTCCCTGTAGCTCATTTGGAGGCTGGAGCAAGATGTTATGATCTTACCATGCCAGAAGAAATAAACAGAAGACTCATAGACCATTGCTCCTCTATTTTATTTTCTCCCACTTCTAACTGTACGGAAAACTTAATCAAGGAAAACATCCCTAAAGAAAAAATATTTCAGGCCGGCGACACAATGTTAGACGTGTTCAAG
>JAOZGF010000134.1 GCA_027491845.1 Thermoproteota archaeon
TCGTTTTGAAAAGAAACCACACGGCATCACACGAAAACAAAACACAACTAAATAATCCAAGGCTCCCCCCGTTTGGCTAACGGCCTGGGGAAGTTACTATTACTATTACTGTTTTTTCTCTCTCACACAGGCTGGAAAAAGTGTCTTTTGAAAGAGTTTTATGTGTGAAAAAAAGGAAATAAGAAAGAGGAAGGGGTTAATTAGTTACTTTTTTTTTTCACTCATAAAAAATATATATTATATACTCATAGGAGGGTGTGTGAGAGAGAAAAATTTAAATAGTTTTTTCGTGAAAAAACTAGGTAGGTGGGTTGAATGCCTAAAGCATACGATAAAAGGGTGTTAGTGAACAAAATAATTGAGACAGTAAGGAAGCAGGGTGAACTAAGTTTTGCGGAAGTAATGCTTAATTACAACGTAGGGCTAACGTTCTGTTACACTTTAGCGTATTTGGTAAAGGAAATGGCTGAGGACATAGAAGTAAAAAATAGAAGGTTTGTCTTGGTGAAAAAAGATGAGGAAGAAAATTGAGGAAGAAGCAAGGGAGTGGAGCATTATTATGCTTAAGAAAGCGCTTGCAGAGTACTTCAACAGGCCAGAGGAGTTGCTCAAGGCTATAATCGATAAACAAGAGTACATAAACATTAAAGAAGCTATTTACGTGTTTAAAAACGCGTTTAAGGAGATTTACCTAGAAGTTGAAGGAGAAAACAGGGAGAAAGAGGCAGGAGAAGGAAAAAAAGAAATTGTTCTCAAGCTTTTCTGGCCAAGCAAAACAGGGAATGCAAAGTTGATCTGTATCAATGACAAAACAATTTTTGATGACATTATAAAAAATGCCTGGCATGTTGATGCAGGTGATTGGCTTAAGTTACCTGATGAGTTCAGGAATGGTTGGTGCGGCTGGGTTACAAATGATGCGTTTGACAGAGTTTTGAAAAAAGTTTTAGAGATTCACGGGGATGAAGCAGCTGATTTGCGAGAGGAGGACCCTAAAAAATATTATCCTGGGCGTGAGGAGAAATAAAAGTTAAACCCCCTCTTTTTTTTTCTTTTTTTGTCGAATTTTCAGTCCAGGACCCTGGAAATCAATCTCTCAGCAGAAAAGAGATTGCTGATAAATGTCGAATTTTTAATGCGGCAAGTGAAGGAAGGCAGACAGGATGTTGTAGGCCAGCCAAAAATAAGTAAACAATACAGCAATAAACAATAACATTTTAACAAAAAAAAGGGAGAAGGGAGAGGGTTTCATTTTTCACAGACCCAGAAACGCACTTTAAGGCAAGGCCTGCGGCTTAGCGGTATCGTTGTTGTGCTCCAAACGTTTAAAACATAGCCTTGTCTAAGTTTTATTTTTTGCAAACACGCTTTTTTGTTTGGGTAAAGCAAGGGAACACCGCATACTACTTTTCCACCATCTGCAACGTACTTGTTCGTTATGCAAAATGCAAGGTCCCCAGGAAAACGCCAATAAACAACTTCAACGCTTAAGTTTACTGTTTTACCCCAGAATCGATGAGGAATAGGCGCCTGGCAATGTACGTGCCAATACGTTTCTATGCGGGATGGATCCCTATTCTGGCATGGTGGACTGTCGCAATGTGCACAGTTAATTATTTCAGCTACCAAGTACTTATTATGTATTACAATTTCAGGCCGAGTTTTAGGCCCAAAAACGCTGCTAAACAAAGCAAGAATGCGATCAAGTAAGCGAGCCAAGAACCCCATTTCTTTTCCTCCCTTTCTTTTTTCTCAGGTTGCGCAGGTGGAAGTTCAGGTTCAGGCCATTTAGCTTTTTCTTTACGTAGTTCAGCTTCTTCTTTTCTCCATTCCTCTACGTACCTTTTACCGGCCTTTTCTTTTGTTTTTTTGGGTGGAAGTTTAGGTTTTCTGTAAGAGAGCGTAAAGAAGCAATTAAGTAAAAATGAAGTGCCATGTTTTCCCTGGAAAGGTTCAGGAATAGAGATTACAGGTTTTTTATTTGTTGCAACAATTGTTGTATCTACTTTCTTATATGTTTTAGCTGTGCGCTTTTTAGCTTTTACAAGCCAACATTCCCAATTATCGATGTATAAAAGTTTAGCTGGTTTATATTTTATTCCACCGACTGTTTCAGTCCAAAACTCAAGTTTAGCGGTGGGTTCAGGTTTTTTGGTCCAGCCAACTATTTGCTCTTCTTTCTCAAACTCTACTGTTTTAGGTGGGACATATATAGGTATGCGTACGTCGTCGTTAGCCCCAACTTTACCTTTTATGTACCAGCTCAAGCCTTTTCACCCCCGAAAACGTTTTTCAACCACTTCCTCCAGATTATCTTCTTAATATACTCTATTAGAGTAATTGCACCTATGCTTTTAAGCCATGTCTCTGTCTGTGCGAAGCTGGCCTTGGTTGCTTTAGCAACAGCGCCAATTATAGCGCCTATTACAACAGTTTGCAGCCACTTTTTAAAGTTAAATTCTTCAGCATTGGTTTTAAGATATCCTGCGCTTGCTATCATCATCCCTGCAACTAAACCAAGAAATATTTCCTGGATCCATTCGAACATGTTCAACACCTCAAAACTGTTTTTTGCAGCTGCAATTTATAAATTATTCAGTTTCTTTTTCAGCCCTCTTTTTCTTTAATTCGTTGAAAATGTACTCTATTTTGGCCCAGCATTGTGGGCAAACCCAATGATATGTTGCTTCCTCTCGCATGGGCTCATGGCAAAGTTCACAATACATAAAACTCTCGGCTTCAGGTTTTTGCAGTACAACTTGGGGCACCGTGTCTGCAACGTCGTTGTAAGCTTCAAGGAAGTAGCGGATAAGCGCTTTAGTCTGCTGCTCATTATAGCCATACCTTATAATGTCCTCACATGCCTTGATCTGGTCCCTGGGTTCAGGAATCTGCAAAAGCATAACAGCTTTCTTGACAGTTATCTTTCCCATGCCAACATACTGAAGAACTCTTTCAGGCAGTTTGTTAGCGTCATAAAGCAATTTAGTAGTATAAACACTCATACCAAGTTTTTTTGCAATATCACGGTAAGTAAAGCCATGTTTATCATGAAGCACTTTTACAAGTTTTGCTTCCTGGGCAGGGTTTGATTTACCCCTCTGCCGGTTCATTATCAAGTTTTCAGTTAGCAGGTCTATTTCGTCGCCCTGACGTATCAATGCAGGAACTTTTTTTATGCCAAGTTTTTTAGCAGCATCTAATCTATGCAGCCCGTCAATTAACCAAATTGTGCCATTAACAAGCAAGCAACTGAGCGGAACGAGGATTCCACGTTCTTTTACACTTTCATAAAACTCCTCAGCAACCTCAGGATCATCCCACACCGAAGTTACCCTGTCAGCTGGCACTTTAATTAATTCAACATCTACTTCATGCACTTTACCGTCGCAGAGACTTTCTAAGTCTTTTTTCCTTTTATTTTCCTGGGGCACTTATTTCAACCTCATACCATTTATTTGGTTCAACGCCACGAGCCGTTAATCTGATTTTGACTGGAAATTTAGTGTTTTTGAAGTGGGCTTCAAGCAAAGCAACAGCTTTAGTGCTCAGCACATCAACGTAAGGGGCACCTCTTACGGGTGTGTTTAAGTCAGTCATTATTCGCATCATTGGACCTTCTATGATTTTATGCTTCCCTAAACTGACTACTTCTCTTTTGCTTGGCCCAACCCTGTACCCTGTAGCAATAAATTCTATGCTTTCGCCATCAGGTAAGCTGAGAAGGTTATATGGTTGCGGAAAGTCGCTTTCCAAAATTTTTACTGTCTGCATACTCAAGATTCACCACCTCATTAAGGTATTACACCCCATCTCCTTAAATGTTTATCCATCCAGCCTGGATGGTACACTTTATAAATAATGTTATGTTCCCTGCAAACAGCCCAAACGTTTTTGTCAAACACCGGAGCTACAAGAATGGCCCTGATCGGTAAATGAGTGAAAGGATGAAGTTCAGGAGTGGCTGGGGCCAAGTTTCTGTAAACCAGCAATTCACTGACACCGTTCATAGGCCGCCTTGACTCAGTTTCTATAATGTCTATTGAAGATTTTGTTATTACCACAGCGTCAGCTCTAGGCCCGAAACGATAATACCAACGAGGATTAACATCTGTACGTCCTTTAGCGAGTCTATGAGGCAAATCACCCATATGTAGTTGGTAAAAAACCCTGACTGGATCTTTATAGTTTTTTGCTATCCATTCACCGAGGTATTTCATCTCTACTTCTTCGCGTTTTTTTCTGGCCTGCGTTCCTTCTCCACCTCCATTAGTTTCTCAAGTCCAACCTCCAAGATTTTGTTTATTACAAAGCTCTCATTTACGCCTTTCCTTTTACAGTACTCTCTCAACAAGTCATAATTTTTCTTACGGATATAAAGTGTTACGCTTACGATCTTACTCACCTCCACGTTAAGTATTACATAACAAATTAAGTAATTACCCTTTTTAAACATATCCTGGATAGCTTTATTTTAGGTGATGTAAGAAATGCCAGGAAGAACTCCTAAGGTACCTTCCGCGGAGGATGTGCGGAAGAAATTCCTTAAGAGGGTGAAAGTAGCGGGCCCTGACTACGAGTTCAGGGTGAACAACCCTCTTAGGGACTGGTTGGAAGAATTTAAGGCAGCCAAGGAACGAATAAAAGAAGGACTTACAGAGATGGCAGAGGAAGAGAGATTTGTTAAACATGCAGAGAAAAAGGGTGGAACAGAGAGATGGAAATCAAGAACTACAAGGAAAGGGCCTTCCAGATGGAAAGATGAAACACCACGCCAAGCAGATGAATTTAAAAACGAAATAGCACCGTATCTTGAGGAAATAGCCAGAACGCCACTTGGAGAGAAAAGGAAGAAAGGAGACCCAGCGAACGTGGACGCAAGAGTGAAGCCTATCGTTATCAGGCTCCACGCAAAAAAGGTAGGAAAGAAACCTGAAGAGTTAAGTGTAGAGTAAAAAGGTGAGGGATAATGCCCCTTAAAAGAACAAGTTTAAGAAGTAGAGTAAGTTTCACAGCAAGTATAGAAGAACAGCCCTTAAGCGTAGCCCCAGGAACTTACATACACAGCTTTAGCTTAGGTTACAAGGGAGACATAGCGGCAGGAGTAACAGTTAATATAGAAGACTTCCTGGATCTTGTCAATCCGTTCCAGGTTATAATCAATGGGGACCCCAAGATTTCGTTAAGAGGAAGAGACATTTACGCCCTTGATGCGTTGCTGCTAAAACATCTGCCTGACGCCTTGGAAGGGGCAGCAGGTGAAGACTGCAAAGTAATGGGTTTAACAGTGCCTTTCCAACATGCAGTTAAAGCAGCTGAAGCAATAAGCTGGTTAGCAACGAGAGTAGCAGTTACAAACATTTCAGGAGAAATTATAAGTATAGGGTACACCTGGGATACAAAGCCATTACAAAACAAAATGTTCCACGCGGTTGAACATGCAGGAACAAGCCCAAGCTCAACAGGCTGGGGAACAATACAGGCAAGTTTACCGCGTGTAGGAGACTTGATAGCAATACTGCTATATTCCGCAACTGTGCCAACAACAACAGCAGACACAGTAACACTTCAGGAAGTCAAGCTAAAAAGGAACGAAGTTGAAGAATTCAAGGCGGAATGGTTTGAGCTGCAGGCAGACAGCAAATCAATGTGGACAAACATAGACGCAAGCAGCCTAAAAGACATAATGGCCAATTACGCAATTATAAACTTGACAGAGGACCCCTGGGACGCAAAAAAAGACAAAATAAGCCTTGAAGCAAACTTCGGAGTGGCTTCGTCAGCATACAGGTGGATCCCAATATACTTAGTTTAAGAGGGGAGGTCCCTTGCCTGTTATAACCGTTGGGACCACCCCCAAAATAGTTTTTTCAGACAACCCGCACAGAGCAGGTTATCTCATTTACTTCATCAGCAGCGCAATCCTGCCAAGCAACGACGGCAAAATATTTATAGGGGAAGGGTTTACGCCAACAGCTGACGAAAACCAGCCAACAAGCGGAATCGTGCTTATAAATGGAATGTCAGCAGAACGATATGAACAGTACCCTGGAGACCCAAGCGTTTTCAAGGGCGAAATAATAGTAGTAGCCAACAAAGCAAATCAAAAAATTTACGTGCATGAAACAAGCGTATTTAGGAAGGAGGTAGGGAAATAATGCCGTTAAGAATAACAGGAATAATTGTAACAACTGATATGATTCAAGACGGGGCAGTAACAAACACTAAACTAGCTGCCAACGCAGTAACAACAGACAAAATAAAAAACAACGAAGTAAAAATTGAAGACGCAGCAGCTGACTTATTAGCACTAATAACATAAAGGTGAGAATAATGAGTTTTTTCACAGAAAAACAGCTTTACGATATTTTAAACAATACACTAACAGCGAAAATAGACATACAAAGCTTAAATCTACTTACTGATGTATTGAAATGGGCAAATAAATGGAATTGTATTTATGATTTCTCTGCGTTACCAACACCAACCAAAAGTTTACCGACGGACGCCATAGACCTTGAAACAAGTAAAGTAATTCTTCTGGGTCATGACGGCAGTAACGCTGTTGCTGAAAATGAATTTTTGTTTTATTCGCTTGGAGGAAGCTTTTCAAGAGTTTATGCATGTGCTCTTTCAACAGTAAACAGCTTGTCCTCTGGTCAAGCTGCAGCTGTGGGTTTTAGCGATGGCACAGACCAGAACGGATTTTACATGGGGGGTGAATATTACCCGAGTGCCGCCAACACGTGGCAGCAATATAAAATTGTTGCAGGAACCGTAACGGGAATCACGGGAGCAGGTATATCCGCTGCACGTTTAACACCGACTTTTCTTGAAATTTATATTGATTGCGGAGCAAAAGCTTTAATGACCGCCGTGAATGGTTCAATAAGTACAAATATTTATGATGCGGATATTCCGACAAGTTTTACACATTTTACCCTCCATACGTATGGTGAAGGATATTTGCGATATGGAATATTTAATCCACCATGTATTGTAGCTTTCGAGTAAAAGGGATAAACATGAAGTTTTTGAAAGGAGTAGTAAAAAAGGCGGAAATTGAAATTACAGTCCACCCATGGCGGAATATAAAACAATTAGCAAAAGTAGAAATAAAAGAAGAGAAAACAGAGAAACTTATTGATTTATTGGTTAAAAAGAATGTTTTAACAGTAAAAGAGAAAGAATTAATAGAAGACTAGGTGAGGAAATGACGTTTTACGGTCATGAAATAGCTGAAAAAGAGTGGGAGAAACACCAAGAAAATTTAGATAAAGCGGGCAAGTACGCAGACAAAATTATGAAAGAACTTGAGAAGAAGCGAGCACCACCAAGCCTAAGCGAGGAAGAAAACGAAAAAATAGGCAAAGTTTTAGGAAGCGTAGCTGCCCCACCGCCAAGTCCACCAAACCTAAAAATTGAAGTGCCTGCAGCCCTGGTTCCGGTTGCAAAAGCAGCTGACCACATAGTTACACCGATAGAACGAGGCTTACACGATCTTGAACTGACAGGAAAAGGACTTTCAACTTATTTCGGCCTTACACAGCCTGACGATGACATGAAAGACGTCATAGACGCAACAAAAAGGGTAGGATTTGGTTTAATGACTGCGGGAAGCGGTTTAGCAACAGCATCAGCAGCATTAAGCGCAAGCGGAATAGGTGCACCAATAGGAGCGCCAGGAATGGCGCTTGGTGGAGGCCTAGGGCTACTAGGCTGGATGCTTGAAGACAACGTAGTGTTTAACCTGCAGCAGTTAGAGAGAAAGAAGCAAGAAGAAGCAAGGGAAAAGGAACAAGAATTAAGAGAACAAGGAGAACAAGAAAAAGCAGAAGAAATAAAACATCAAAGGGAAGCGTCAAGTATCATGAAGGGTATTACAGAAAGCATAAAAAACAGGTATTTCACTATCCAAGATGCATTAAAAAGAAAGGACTTAAATATGGCAAAGGAATTACTAAAGGAACAAGAACACGCAATAGAGGTAGCTAAAGAGCTTTATAACAACAACATAAACGAGTTAAAAGCTTACGGAACAGCGGATTATTACAACTACGCAATTTTAAGCGCAGAAGAACAACTAAAAGCAATAAAGGCAGCGTTACAAGGAAAAAACCCAATACCAAACCAAATAAACACGTTAATACACATGCAAAACCTGGTCCATAAACTACAAAGGGAACTGCAAAGAGAAAAAGAGCAAAAAGAATGGATCCGTGATTACTACGCAAAAAAGCTGCAAAGAAGTTTCAGGCCCACAATGCATTATTTGCCAAGCATGAATTACAGACAATTACAGGAGTTAATACATCATAGGAGAATCAGAAAGGCAGGACACGTTTTAAGCAACGCCATAAATGAAGCAATTAAAGTTTTTAAGCCCACAGCGTTAAAATTCAGATACGAAGTAATACAAAAAGAGAAAACACCACTTAGAGACACAGCAAAGTTTTTAGCATACTTACGTAAACATTTCATTTTGCCGACAGCAAAAATAAGCCCAAGCGATTGGAACAAAGCAAACTTTGTAAATTACACGCCGCAAATGGTCCAATTGATGAGGCAAGTATTCAACGACGCAGGAGTAAGCCCAGAATTTTACAATAAACTCAAATTCTGGCAGTGGGAGGCTCTGACACGTTTTAGACAGTACTACTATTACGCAAGACGACGAGGATTCTTCTACCCGAATGAACTTGTGCTTTACAGAGAGTTTAAACGCATAATGGGATTAACTGACGAACAGATCGAGAAATATTTCGGATCCCACCCAGACCACATAAGCTATTTAACAAAAGAAGCAATGGAGGAATATCTCAAAAAACTTGAGGACTTAGGAATCAGCTTTCCCAGGGAAGAAATGGAAAAATATTTAAGCCAAGAGTTTATCTA
>JAOZGF010000140.1 GCA_027491845.1 Thermoproteota archaeon
AATGGCTTATTTGCTTGATCTTGAGAAGAGAAGAAACATTAGTGGATTCAAAAAAAGAAAAGGGTTCGTAGTAGGAGTTCTGAAAGGAACTCTAGAAAGAGGGCTTGAACACTAAGTACCCAAGACCTAGGAAGCCGATAATTGCAAACACAATCATGAGTATTATCCATGCAATCACTGCTATAACAATTGCCCTAAGCCAGCCTATGCTAAACCAAGACTTAATGAGGAAAACCCACGCTATTATGGACAAAATAAAGGTGAGGGCTGGGAAGGGTATTAATCCTATGATGAATGTAACTATTGTTCCCACTAGCGTTAAGCCTAAACATGAAATAAAGCTTTTTTCTTTCTTTTTTTCAAGAACGACGATTTGAGAAACCCAGACGGCAAAAGTCGCTATCATCCATCCAATTATTGCTGCAAGTATTGTTCCCGTTAATAGTGCAGCAACACTTCTGACAATCAACATAGGTTCACCCTCATCCATAGGTGAATTTTACTTTAAATACTTTTTCAAAACGATTTAGCTTGCAGACAACATGGCCTCCTGGAGAGTTGATTTTTCTTTTTATTCGTCTTCATTTTAAATGCACAAGGGACAAAAAGAAGTAAAGTAAAGAAAACGGAAAAACCTTTCAGGTAAATTGCTGGTTCAACATGAAAGGTTAGCTTCCTATTAGTGAGGCTACTGTTGGATTAATCAGGTTTATCAGCGGGGTTGGGTATACGCCTAGGATGACTGCAAGGACAGCTAACACAAATATTGGGGCTATCATGAGCAGTGACGCTTCCCTAGCGTCCCTGAGTTTCTCAGGGAGTTGTTTGTAAAAAACCCGTTGTATCGTCCATAGTCCGTACCCAGCAGACAAGACAGTTGCCACTGTGGCAATGGAAACTATCATTATTAAGGCTATGTTAGGGTTAAGGCTGAATATTAAACCTGCTTTCATTGAGCCGAAGAACAGTATGAATTCACTCCAGAACCCTATTAGTGGAGGCACTCCTGCTAATCCTAGGAAGCCTAACAGGCTTGAAATTGCTGTAACAGGCATTTTGCTTCCTAGTCCACCCAGTAAACCTATGTCTCTTGTTTTCAGTTCATGTATAAATATGCCTGAAACCCTACAGAGAACTGCTTTAGATAAGCCAGGGTTCACGGCAATCAGTATTGACCCGACTATGGCTAAGGACGACCCTGTTGCAATGCCAAACAATAAGTAACCCATTTGACTAATGCTGCTGTATGCCAACAGCCTTTTAATATCTCTTTGGGCGTACGCCATCGTTGCACCGTAAATCATTGTGACCAATGAGAGTACCAAGAGAAAATAAGAGAAAACTGCGTTTTTGAAAATTGTCGGAAATATTGTGTATAAAATTCTTATGGCCGCGTATCCTCCTATTCCTATCATTGCAGGTGACAAGAGGGCGCTTATTGGGGTAGGTGCCTCGGCATGGGCGTCCGGAAGCCATGTGTGTAAGGGAAAAATTGCCATTTTAACAAACAACCCGATTAATATGAGGATGGAGATTATTGTCGCTGTCGCCAATGGAAGATTTATTGTTCGCTGGGCTATCTGGAATAGGTTGAAACTTCCTGTCAAAGCGTAAGTGTAGGCTATCCCTGCAAGCAGTAAGAGTGCACCTACCTCGGTAAACATAAAGTATTTAAAGGCGATTCTTTCCTTCGGACCTGTTCCCCACCTATTTATGAGGGCCCATGAAGGAATCAACATGAGTTCAAAAAACATGAAGAAGGCGGCTAAGTTTGTTGTTAGAACTGTTCCTATCATTCCTGCCGCATAATGCAGATAAAGTGAAAAGTACGCGTTTACTGCTTCCTCGTTCTCCATGTATTTTATGGAGTAAATGGATATTAAGTCTCAGAGGAGTGCTATGGTTAGTGCGATGGGTGTGCTTAACCCATCAGCCAAGAGTGTGAAGTCACCTACAAAGGGCGCCCATGTATATGTTGCTTCCAACCCCTGCTCGAATGTTTCATTTAAGATTGAAAAGCCTATGTATGCAAGAACTCCTGTACAG
>JAOZGF010000147.1 GCA_027491845.1 Thermoproteota archaeon
TCCCAAAATCCTGCCTAAAATTAAGCCTTTATTCGAAAGAACGGAAAAGGAAAACGCAGTATATGTTTTAATTAAAGGTTTTAGTTACCCGTTAGATGAATGCCCCTACGCGGTTTCATCTGGGTGGAAGGAGATAGCTGGACAGATTGAAAACATCAAGCCAGGTTTTAAGTTAAGGTTCATCAAGTCCCTTGAAAAATTTAATTTTCATTCAGGGACCAAGGAAGACTTTATCTCATGCAGAAAATGCGGAGAACCATCTTCACAGTTTATTTGCGGTTTCTGCAGCCTGTTTTTAAAAGCAAAAAAGCAAGCTTAAGTGAATTAAACGGTTGATCAGCATGGTTGACGTTGTTTCAATTGGTAACGCAAACGTGGACATCCTGCTTTACACCGATAAATTACCAGGTCGTGACGAGGAAGTTCAAGTAAAAAATTTTGAAATAAGTGCAGGAGGTTCGGCTTCAAATTTCGCTGTAACAATTACAAGGCTAGGCTGCAGTTGCAGGTTCATCGGATGCATTGGAGAAGATGCCTTCGGTGAAATCATTATTAATGAATTCAAAAGAGAAAAAGTAGATGCAAGACTAAAGAAAATGAAGGGGAAACCAACAGGGATCGTTGTCATATTAGTTTATAGTAGCGGGGAAAGAGCCATGCTTGCCTTTAGAGGGGCAAATCTAAGCCTAACACCTGCTGACATAAGAGAGGAAATGATCGCTGATGCAAAACATGTTCATGTTAGCGGGTCAACAATTGAGGTGGCTAGGCACGCTTTAAAAATGGGTTCCTCAATGAAAAAATTTACAAGCTATGACCCTGGCGCAATTGTCTTAACCAAGAACAAAGATGAGGTTCGAGACATCTTAAAGCACGTTAACACCCTCTTTCTAAACAGGAAGGAATTCCAATTAATGGTGGGTGGAAAAACATTGCTCGGGGGCTGTAGGGAAATATCTGGCTACGGTGTAGACAGAATCGTTTTGAAACTGGGAAGAAAAGGGGCCTACGTTTACTCTAAGGAAAGAGAGTATAAAGCAAACGGAATCAAGGGAAAGATAATCGACACAACAGGGGCTGGAGACGTGTTCGACGGCGGCTTCATAGTTTCGCTACTTCAAGGAAAGAACGTTGACCAGGCCTTGAAACAAGCCATTGTTGCATCCTTTCTGAAATCATTGAAACCTGGTGCAAGGAAAGGAATACCTTACCAGAGCCAGGTTAATAAATACTTAGAGAAACAGGCCCTAGACCCATGAAACATGGGGACCATAAAGGTTAAATCGTAAAGATTAAATAGGAGGGAACGTCAATTCTTACTAAGGAGATTCTAAATGGATGAACCATCGGGAAAACAACTTTTAACCACAATAACGCTGGACATCCTGAAGCCCCATGAACCATCTATCTTGGATCTAGCCGAAAAAGTCAATGCGTTAAAGGGAGTAAAGAAGGTAATCATAAACATATCTGAAGTTGACGCAGAAACAGAAACAATAAAAATGTCTGTTATAGGCAACAATATTAACTTTCAAGAAATCAAAAGAACCATCGAAGAAAACGGGGGAGCAATACACAGTATAGATCACGTTTCACTTGAGAAGTTAAACAGTTCTTAAAAAGTGAAAAGGAGAAAGGCAATGCCAATTTGTTCAAATTGCCACAGGTTTTTCGACAAGTTAATTAGGTGTGACTACTGCGGAAACCTCATATGTCTTGAATGCAGGGGAAACGGTTTCTGTCCAATCTGTAATTCAGAGTTAGGGGGAGAAATTCAAAGTTTTCGAAGAATATCCATTTCCATGGAGGAAAGCGGTTTAAACATTACAAGGAGGATAAAAGAAATCTTCCATGGAAAAAGACTCCCTTACACCTTTACGT
This sequence comes from Thermoproteota archaeon, assembly GCA_027491845.1. Classification (GTDB taxonomy): domain Archaea; phylum Korarchaeota; class JAOZGF01; order JAOZGF01; family JAOZGF01; genus JAOZGF01. Next base: position 1,882 of record JAOZGF010000147.1, read on the forward strand.
TCAAAAGAAAAATCTTTCAACCTTTCTCTCAGAGGGAAATCATTGATTTATTCATGGCTACAATGGTTCTTTCCTTTGCTTTCACCATTGCATTCAGAAAAATGACTTTTCCCTCCTTTCTTTTTTCTTTTATAGCCGTTGTAACAGGTTTCGTCTTCCACGAACTAGCTCACAAGTTTTCAGCCAGGAAGTTTGGTTTATGGGCTGAATTCAGGGCTTCCTTCACAGGCTTACTCTTAGCCATCATCACGGCTGCCTTAGGCTTAATAATTATAGCTGCACCCGGCGCAGTGGTCATATTTCAACCTGCATCACGCGAAGAGTACGGCGTCATTGCGTCTTCAGGTTGTCTCATGAACATTGTGGCGTCTTGCCTCTTCAAGCTAGCTTCTTTCTCTGTAGGAGGGCTTCTTTTCGAGAGAATAGCCATAGTAAATGCTTACTTAGCCCTATTTAACCTGCTTCCAATCCTAGGCCTCGACGGGTCAAAGGTTATTGTCTGGAACAAAAAGATTTGGTTCCTCTTGATTCTAGCTTCCTCACTCCTCCTTTTTTCCTTTTTCATTTAACTAGTAAAGAAAACTTTTCGCCGTCTCCTCATCAATCCTTTTTAAGGCAGCCAACATAAGCTTAACCGCGTTCTCCAGGTCTTCTAAGCTGAATACGCCTGTGTGAGAATGAATGTGCCTAGTCGGTACGCCTATAACTATGCTTGGACAGCCAGCCCTAGATATATGTATCCTTCCGGCATCAGTTCCTCCTCTTGCTGTTTGGGAAAGCTGGTAAGGTATTTTTTCGTCTTCAGCAACCTTTATCATAAACTCCTTCAAATCGACATTAGGTATCATGGAAGCATCATAGGTTAGGATTGTAGGTCCCTTACCCAGTCTAGAGGGAGCCTCATAATCTTTTATCCCTGGCACGTCCCCTGCTATATCTACTTCAGCTATAAGTGCAACGTCAGGGTCAACTAGGTAAGCCGCGGTCTTCGCACCCCTCAAACCCACTTCTTCCTGTACGGTGGCGACACCATAAACAGTGTTAGGATGCTTTATTCCTTCTTCACTGAGCCTCCTAACTATTTCAATAGCTATGAAAGCGCCTATCCTGTCATCGAATGCTTTGCCCATAGCTATCTTTTTTCCTTTGGTTAAAACGAAGGGAGAAACAGGGGCAATGGGGTCCCCGATTTTTATTCCCATCTCCTCAACTTCCTTTTTGCTTGTTGCACCCACGTCAATGAACATCTTGTCTATCGTAATCACTTTCTTTTTTTCGTCAGGTTTAAGAACGTGAGGAGGCTTTGCAGCGATAACGCCCATAACGTCTCCTTTCCCGCTTCTAATCCTCACCCTTTGGCCCAGTAAAACTTGGTCGAACCATCCCCCTACAGGGTTAAATTTTATGTAGCCCTTCTCACTTATGCCTGAAACAATGAATCCAACCTCGTCAATATGTCCTGCAACCATGACATGCGGCCTTTCAGAGGATCCCTTCTTCACAAAAATAACTGAGCCAAGCTTGTCCGTGTAAACAGAGTCAACATATTTTTCAACGGTTTTCTTAACTAGTAAGGCAGTT
>JAOZGF010000156.1 GCA_027491845.1 Thermoproteota archaeon
AGATAAAATTAAATATTTAGTGTTTAATAAGCTTCTAGGGTTTAACAATGAGAAAAATAAGTTTTCCCAGGACAATTGAACTCGTTAACGGAAAGGTTAGGCTAATAAATCAATTGAAACTTCCACACAAGCTTGAATATATTGAAACACAAAGTTATGGTAGGATTATTAAAGCGATAAAGAAAATGGAAGTACGCGGTGCACCTGCAATAGGTATTGCTGGTGCTTTCGCCCTCGTCCTGGCAGCGAGGCAATTCCAAAAAGGAGATTTAAATGAGACAAAGGAAAAACTAAATCAAGTTGCAAAAGAAATCATGAATACGAGGCCAACGGCAAAAAACCTTCACTGGGCTGTTGAGAGGATTCTGGGCATTATTAGGAGGTCAGAAGATGAAAAATCGCTTGTAATGGAAGTTGAGAGAGAAGCAAAGAAAATTGCATTAGAAGATGAAGAATCCAACATGAAAATAGGCTTTCACGGTGAAAAACTAATTAAGGACGGAGATGTTATTTTGACAATATGCAATGCAGGATCCCTAGCAACTTCCCGCTACGGGACGGCCTTAGCCCCCCTATATAGGGCCTGGGAAAAAGGAAAAGAATTTGAAGTGGTCGCCCTAGAAACAAGGCCTTACCTTCAAGGGTCAAGGTTGACGGCCTTCGAATTAAAAGAAGCAGGGATTCCGGTAAAGATAGCAACAGATAATTCAATGGGTGTTTTGATGGAGAAAGAAATGATCAATAAAGTTTTTGTAGGTGCAGACAGGATAACTAGGAACGGGTACATTGCAAACAAGATAGGAACATACCCATTAGCCCTCTTAGCCCGTGAACACAAGGTTCCTTTCTATGTTTGTGCACCAACCTCCACATTTGATCTAGGAAGCACCCATGAAGAAATAGAAATAGAGCAAAGGCCTGAAAACGAAGTTTTATATATAGGAGGCTGGAGAATTGCTCCAGAAAAGGTGGGTGCCATTTACTTTGCCTTCGATATAACGCCACCTAGACTCATAACAGCCCTAATAACTGAAAAAGGAATCATATGGGAAATCTCCCCCAAATCATTAAATAAAGTTGCTGGCAAGGAAGGCGGCTGAATCCTGCCTAGAAGAAGTTGACGCTTAATTGCCCTAAGATTTGTTGCAGGGATGAAGAGTGAAGAAGGAAGCTAGAAAGATTAACACTCTTTTTGTTGTTGAAGTAGCTTTATTTTCGGCCACATACGCGTTACTCGTTGTCTTTTTAATGCCAATATCCTTCTATGCTTTTCAGGTGAGGATTGCGGACGCAATAATTCCCCTCTCAATTGTTTTCGGGTATCCCGTAGTAATAGGCGTCACGCTAGGCTGTGCAACCGCTAATTTTTTCGGCGGACTTGGTTTGATTGACGTTATTTTTGGGAGCATTGCAAACTTTATTGCAAGCATTTTGGCAATGAAAATCGGCGCTAAAAAAACTTTTTTAGGAGCTTTAACGGCGAACGTCGTTGTTTCATTGGTCGTAGGCGCCTACTTAAGTTTTCTTTTAGGGATCCCCCTAATCCTTAGCTTAGCTGGCTTATTTGTTGGATCAACGATTTCCATAAATGTTCTGGGTTACATGTTAACAGTTCTCATAAAAAGGTACATGGAAAAAACAGGTTATAAAAAAGCTACGCTTGCACGGTTTTAAGCTGAGCATTGTACATTTCAATTATTTCGTCTTCAGTGGTCGCCTCCTGTGAAGACTTATCCCATCTCCATCTTCCAGTGAATCGAGGGAACCTAATTGCCAGTCCAGTTTCTTTCTTTATAAGGTCTAAACCGCATGTATGGGTTGGACTCAGGGTTATCTCGTCACCAATTACTTCGAGGACGACGCTTGGAGTGAACCAGATGTCCGCATCTATTTTTGATTCAACTGAAGGGTGCCTGTGATCTATAACGTATTGCCTGAAAATGTTAGGTAAATTGTTTAGGTCTTCATCGGTAAAGCCTGATCCAAGTTTACAGATTGTTTTGAACACATCCCTTTTTTGGTCATAGACAGCCATGAGTAATGCACCGTAGGTTCCAGCCCTCCTGCCCCTGCCTGCAAAGGCACCTACGGCGACGAGGTCCACTGGTTCAATCATTTTGCTCTGGTAGGTTCTCTTTAGTTTAATCCATGACCACCCCCTTACTCCAGCCCTGTATATTGAGTTTTCCTCGATTGATTTGGCTATTAAACCTTCACAACCGCTTTCAATCGCCTCATCGAAAAAAAGATGCGCTTCTTCAGGCGAACTAAGGACTTTATACCTAGCTAGCTTAATGTAGTCTGTTTCCTTAACGATTTCTTTGAGCTTTTCTTTCCTGTATAGCAAGGGTTTAAGCGTTAAATCTTCCCCGTTAACGTATAAACAATCAAAGAGGAATAGGTATGCTGGATACTTTTTTATTGCTTCTTCCACATCATATTTTCTTCTCCTGTGCATGAGTTCTTGGAATGGTAAGAACTCGCCTGTGTCTTGGTTGAACGCCACACATTCTCCATCCAAAATAGCTTCTTCAGCCAAAACACTCTCTGACAGGTGTTTGACTACGTCCGGATAGGGATTAGTGATGTCTTCAAGCCTCCTTGAAAAAATCTTTATTTTTCCATGCGAGATATGGCATTGCATTCTTTCACCATCGTACTTGTACTCCAACAGAACTTTGCCACCCATTTTCTCAAATGCTTCCTCTATAGTAGGTATCCTTTGACATAGCATGGACATGAGAGGAACGCCGACTTCAACCCTAACCTCTTCTAAACCCTTCACCCCTTTCTCAGCAACAGTCCTAGCTATAAGCCCTAAGTCAGGGTGAATATTATACGCTCTCTCCAATAGGCCCCTGTTCTCTTTAGAGCCTGTATATGCAATTGCCAATGCATCTATTATTGTCATGGCCCTTATGCCAAGCCTAAGTTTACCTGTTACAAAACGTAGTAGATATCTTGCCTCCTTTTTTGTAGCATCAGACAACAGGCCAGATAGAATCCTTATTTTCATGTCCATGGAGCTGGGGCCCGAGGCCCTAGCCAGCTTGTCAAGCTTCTCATAAACCTCCTTGACAGTCAATGGTTTAGCGAAAAACGAGGTTTGAACCTTTTTCTCTATTGCCTCCTCGCCAACAATCCCTATATCTCCCCTTTCCTGATACATTTTTTCTAGTTCCCTTATTTTCAGCCCTGTGGCCAGTGAAACGGCTTTTAAAGCTAATTTGTCCGCCATTCCAAGCTCAACGCCGACGAATTCAGGATATAAATTGGCAGAAGTGAGATAAACAACTTTGTCAAGCAAATTAATCGGCGTTTTCTTGAATAAGTCCACCAAGTAATCAGTCATCTCCAGCCTCTTAGTGGTTCCCTCTATTTTCTCGTAATAATCCACAAGAAAACGAAATTCCATTTTTGATACACATCTTCTCATTTTGATAGGTTTCTCCAAGACACATTAAAAATTGTAAGGGTAAAAACTAGTTAGCCTGTTGAATTGAATATTGTGATTAACTTTTAAATTTCTCACCGATAAATCAGTTAAACCATGGAAATTAAGTCTGCCAGCGAGATACTTAAGAAAGCAAGGAAAGAATATGATAAGAATCCGAGGAACTGGAGGATTGCTGTAACCAAGGGATCGATCGGGGGCTTCAACCTTTACATTATAGGTCCACCTAGTTTCGGCGTCTATCAGCTTAACATGGAGTACGTGTCTCCATGGAAAGTTGAGGGCTGCGGGGTCAAAATAAAAAATCTCGATGAAATAAGTAGCTTCCTAAAGGGCTTCCCTGAATATGGTGTTAGGCCTCTCTCAAGGAACGTTTTAGCTGAACTTGAAGCGAATTTAAAAAAGAAAAGCAACTTAAACAAGATAATCGAGAGGGTCCTTAGGGAAAAACCCAAGGCCCACCCTCAACTTAAGAAGTACCAGGGAATATTAATTGGGCCTGAAGTTCATTTGCCAAGGTCGGTGATTAAAGGACAAGATGAACTTGAAAGAAAACTTTACAGGGAAACTGAACGAATAATTTCCAAGAAATATCCTTTCAAGACTTCCTACTACATTTAATGGTTGAAAAGGTTTTTGTAATGGCGGCTTCCGTGGAGAAAATTTTCAGGGCATATGACATTAGAGGAATCTACGGTGTAGAACTAACTCCTGAAACAGTCTACAAAATAGGCTTAAGCTACGGAACATTTCTGGGCGGTGGAAAGCATGTCCTTGTTAGTAGGGACGGTAGGAAAAGCAGTAAAGTTGTTGAACTAAGCTTGATAAGCGGGTTAACCGCCGCAGGATGCGGAGTTACGTCAATTGGACTGCTTCCAATCCAAGTGTCAAACTTTTTTAATTGGTCTGAAGGGTATGATGCAGGCGCAATTGTTACGGCAAGTCACAATCCTCCTGAGTATAACGGGGTAAGGCTAAGAAGGAGCGACGGAACAGGCTGCACTTGGGAGAACCAGGAAATAAAAAAAATTTTTTTAAGTGAGAGTTACAGGCTTACTGACTGGAAAAAGATTGGCGAAGCAGGCTTAATACCTCCCAAAAGCGTTTTCTCTAAATATATGGAGTTCTTGCTAAGCAAGGTTGATGTTCAAGGTGAGTTGAGAGTTGTCTTGGACCCTGGAAACGGCGCAACCAGCAAGTATGCAGAAAAAGTTTTTAAAGAGGCAGGATGCAATGTATTCGCCATAAACAATGACGTGAATCCATATTTTCCCAATAGACTACCTGACCCGCTTGAAGATGAGTTAAGAGATGCAAGGGAACTTGTTAGTGAGAAAAAAGCTCACATGGGAATAGCGTTCGATGGGGACGGCGACAGGGCATTAATAATAGATGACCGAGGAAGAAAAGCTCAAACAGAAAAGATAGGGATAATCCTTGCAAGGGAAATTGGGAGGAAAGGAGATAAAATCGTTGCAAACGCATCTTGTAGTTCAATACTTGAAGATCAATTAAGGGAAGATGGCATCGAAGTTGTGAGGTCGAGGGTTG
>JAOZGF010000159.1 GCA_027491845.1 Thermoproteota archaeon
GGCTCTTTGACGCTGTTATTCCTGCAAGGCCTCCTCCTATAATAAGGGTTTTGCTTAACTTTTTAAGGGGTTTAATGAGTTCTTCATTTGACGATGCTATTTCTCCTCTTATGATGCTTTCAACAAGCGCTTGATTTACGTTTCTACTGTTTTTGCTGTAATAGAGCAGTGTCATTATGTTTATGGTTTCTGTTTCAACTTGGCCTAGAAGTTTTTTGTCTTTCAACGGGAAATAAGGGCAACATGCTATCAATATCCTTCTGATGTTCTCCTCGCTTAATTTTAACAAGGTTTCTCTAACCACATGTGATCTGCAGTTGTTAAGGGTCTCTATTCTAAGGTTTCCATTGATTTCTTTAAGGGATTCTTTAAGTGCTTTAAGGTCTATTTTCCTCTCGAGAAAGGAATTACATTTACATATCACCACTGCATTGTACATTTTTTTCCCTTCGATTTAAATGAAAAAGGAAGCCTTTTTCAAAAGCCTTAGCTAAAGCTAATATAAGTTGATTAAATAAGGTTAGTGTTATGTTTATTGTTAGCGTTGGGGTTTGCAAGGATTTCCTTGCCTTTTAAAGCGAGGAGGGGATGGTGACCTTTAAGATGATGGATATTTACGAGGAAGCATGTAAAGTGCTTGAACCCTTTGCTGAAGGACTAGACATACATAAGACCCTTGTTAAGCCGCCTAAACCGGAATATGGTGAAATATCTTCAAGGATATGTTTTGATCTCGCTAAAATAAGGAGTTTGAAACCGCTGGATGTTGCGAAAGAAATTGTTTCCAAGATAAGTATACCTAAAGACCATGTTTTTCAAAGAGTTAAGGAGGAAAGGGGCTTCATAAATTTCTATGTAAATTACGGAGTTTTATCTAGGGAAACCTTAAGGGAAATAGTGGTAAAGGGGGATGACTTCGGTAAAAGTAATGTTGGAAAGGGAAGAAAAATTTTAGTTGAACACACCAGCCCTAACCCCAATAAGCCTCTTCACATAGGGATACTTAGGAATACTTGTTTAGGTGACTCTCTGTCCAGGATACTTTCCTTTAATGGTTTCAACGTGGTTATTGCTAATTATATTGATGACAGTGGTTCTCAAGTTGCTGATAACATTTTGGCTCATATAAGGCTTGGATATCCTTTGGATCCACCTCAAAAAGTCAAGTTCGATCACTATAGCGGTAGAATTTACGCTGAAGTCAACTCTAAATACGAGGAAAACCCTGAGTTAATGGAGGAAAAAAGGAAAATCATAAAGTTAATTGAGGAAGGAAATAATGAAGTAGCTTGCATGGCTGAAAAGATAGTGAAGAAAGTTGTTATGGGGCAGCTTGAAACTTGTTGGAGGATTAACGCTTTCTTTCATCTTCTTAATTGGGAAACACATATTATTAAGGAGGGATTCTGGAAGAAAGCCCTGTCTTTCCTTCAGAGTAAAAATGTGGTTAGAAAGTCTGAAAATAGGAATAAGGAAGGCTGCATAGTTTTTGACCTAGGCAACTTCAAGGAATTTGAAGGATTAAAGGATAAGGAAGAGGTCTTGGTTAGAAGTGACGGAACACTAATGTATGTTGCCAAGGACATAGCTTATGCAATGTGGAAACTAGGCGTAATCAAGGAAGATTTCAAATACGACGTTTTTTGCAAGCAACCTAACGGTAAACGGCTTTGGACAACCACGTTAAACCGTGGACGCGAAGGACACCCATCGTTTCGAGGTTTCGATCTCGCCATCACGGTAATCGATGACAGGCAAACTCACAGTCAGAATATTGTGAAAGCCTCGCTTAAGCTTGCAGGTAAAGACAAAAGATACATTCACTACGGATACAAGCTTGTGGCCTTATCATCTGAAACCGTTAAGGCAATTGTGGGAGATGGGTTAAAGGAAAAAAGGAAAATCTTCCATATGGCAGGCAGGAAAGGAATAGTTGTGAACGGCGACGACGTACTCGATAAACTGGAACAAATAGCATATGAAGAAACGAGAAAAAGGAACCCTGAAGCAAGCAGTGACTGGATATGTGATGTTTCCAGGAAAATAGCTGTTTCAGCCTTAAGATTCGAACTTACAAAAATGGATAGAGACAAGCCCATGATTTTCGATCTTGAAAGGGCTGTAGAACTCAAGGAAAACACGGGCCCTTATATCCAGTATTCTCATGCGAGAGCTTGCCGAATACTTGAAAAAGCAGGTGACTGGGAGAAGAAATATAGTATGGAGTGGCTGGAGGAGGAGGAGAAAAGGCTGGTTTTTCTCCTTTACCATTTCCCCTTAACTGTGAAAAAATGCTGTGAGGAAATGTCTCCACAGCTCCTGTGCAAATACTTAACAGATTTATCCACGGCGTTCAACCAGTTCTACCAGAAAATACCGGTTATAAAAGCTGGAGAAAAAGGGAAAAAAGACTTCAGGCTTACCTTAGTTTTCTCTGTTAAGCAGGTTCTCAAAAATGGCCTAAATTTACTTGGTATTGATCCGCTAACCAAGATGTGAGGCTGATCTATGTCCATACTCATAAAAAACTGCCTAGTTGTAACCCAAGACAAGCAAAGAAGAATACTTAAAAACCATGACATACTCATTGAAAAAGGCAAGATAGTAAAAGTGGCTAGAAACATTCAGGACTATGCTGATAAAATTATTGATGGAGAAAACAAGGTTGCGATTCCAGGGTTAATAAATACGCATACCCATGTCTCAATGACCCTTTTTAGGGGGTACGCAGATGACATGGAATTACACCGTTGGTTAACAGAGAAAATATGGCCTCTAGAGGCTAAACTCGAAGCAGAAGACTGTTATTTAGGCGCGTTAATTGGATGCATTGAAATGGTAAAAAGCGGAATAACCTCCTTCGTAGACATGTACTTCTTCATGAATGACGTTGCTAGGGCAGTTAAAGAAACGGGTATAAGGGGGTTCCTATCCTATGCTGTCCTAGATTTTCCCACTCCATGTTTTTCTTCTCCATCAGAGGGAATAAGGAAAGCTGAAGAATTTTATTTAAAATGGAGTGGGGACCCGTTGGTGGAGCCACTGTTTTCAGCTCACGCCATTTACACGTGTTCTGAAGAGACTCTTCTAGGAATAAAGGAAAAAGCTGACAAATTTAAGGCATTAATCCACATTCATTTGTCTGAAACAGAAAAGGAAGTTAGAGAATCCATTGAAAAAACAGGGCTACCCCCTGCCTTGTATCTAGAGAAGATAGGTTTTCTATCTGAAAACGTTCTCGCAGCACATTGCACGTGGTTGAACAAGGAGGAAATAGGGGTTTTTTCTGAAAAAAAAGTTAAGGTTTCGCATAATCCGGTGAGCAACATGAAGCTCGCCGTGGGAGGAAGGTTTCCCTTAAAAGCCTTGATGGAAAAAAAGGTAACCCTTAGTTTAGGCACAGATGGCCCTGCATCCAACAATTCACTCGATTTATTTGAAACAATGAAAGCAACCAGTTTGCTGCATAAATACCTTAATAGAGATCCAACGTTTCCTTCCGCTCAACAGGTTCTGGACATGGCCACCATTGGGGGAGCAACGGCTTTAAGGAAGGAAAGGGAGCTAGGCTCAATTGAGCCAGGGAAAAAGGCAGATATCGTTATTTTAAATTTTAGAAAACCTCATTTAACCCCCCTCCACAAAGTTGTCTCACATCTTGTTTATTCAGCTAAAGCTTCTGACGTTGAGACCGTAATAATCAATGGGGAAATCTTGCTGGAGGAAGGGAAATTGTTGAGGTTAAATGAAAGAAAAGTGATTGAAAGGGTGAACGAACGCGTTGCAAACTTAATTAAACGGTGAAAATTAAAATGTGAAGACATCTCCATTAACAGGGGAAACAGCTTCCCTGCCCAGTTCCTCTGTAACGTACTGTGCAAATTTCCTGCAGGGCTCCTTTTCACCATGTACCGCGAAAACAATTGTTTCTTCTTTAGCTGACTTAACCATTTTTATGAGGCCTGTTTTGCCTGTATGAGATGAAAAATCAAACCACTTTACTTCGGCCATAACTTTTTGTTCTTCGTTTTCAACCTCAAGGACGTTTTTCTCCAAAAGTTTCCTTCCAGGCGTTCCCTCCACCTGATAGCTCACGAGGAAGATCGCGTTTTTTTCGTCGAAAGCTAGTTGTGAAGCGTAAAAATTTGAGGGGCCGCCTTGAAGCATTCCTGCGGGGGAAACAATTACGCAAGGCTTCCTTATTATCTTCAACCTATTCCTGATTCCTCTTACACATTTTGACCTGGATATCGCTTTTTTGAGAAGGTATACGTCCTTCACGTAATGGGGGTAAGATGCAAGAATGTGATTAACTGAGCAAGCCATTCCATCCACATAAATTGGAATTTTACTCGGAAGATTTTCTGTTAACACGCACAATATTTCTTGAGCCCTGGCTATGGAGAACGCTGGAACCAGTGTTACTCCTCCTCTTTCATAAACCCTCAATATGTTTTGAGAGAGTTCTTGTTCAAGCCCTGACCTTTCAGGATGATCAACACCAAAGTAAGTGCTTTCAATTATTAACACATCCACTTTTTCAGGGAGAAAATTCATTCCCCTAACAAGTTTAGTATCTATCACATTAAAATCTGAAGTGTAAAGTATGTTCCTGTTTTCAGCTGTCAGGAACACCGAGCAAGAGCCTGGTATGTGCCCAGAGTCAATTAGCTTAACTTTCCATCCCTTTAGGTTGAGG
>JAOZGF010000180.1 GCA_027491845.1 Thermoproteota archaeon
TTCTTAACAAGGCAGAGATCCAAAGACTTTTTGAAGTTACAACAAACATAAAGCATAAAGTTGTTTTGGCATTGCTTTACTATGCTGGCTTATGTTTTAGCGAAGTTAGAAATTTAAGATGGCAGGATATTGATTTTGAAAGAGAAATCATCCATATTAAACAGGCAAAAGGAGAAAAGGAAAGAGTTGTCTTTCTTCACAAAGAATTGAAAAAGTTGTTGGAAGAATATGGTATAAGAAAATCTGGCTTTGTCTTAATTTCAGAGAAAAAAAATACAGCGAAAGAACGATTCAACATTTAGCTTTACAACATGGTTTTAAACTTTTTAAAGCTGCTTAAGCTACTTATTTTAACATTTCCGGTTCCTTGGTGTTTATGTGGCTATGAATCATGGGTTAAAGGAGTATTACGTTTACATAAAAGGGGTTTACAAGCGTTTGTCAAGGTTTTACGATGTAACTAGGCCTGTACTTGGCCTATTAAGGCGGAAGGTTGCGGCTTTGACTGACATGGGTGATGGCGGAAACATTTTGGACGTATGTAGTGGAACAGGTGGTCAGGCTATAGCTTACGTGAAGGATGGACGTGAAGTTGTTGGCATTGACCTATCTCCTGAAATGGTTGACGTCGCCAGGGGGAAGGCTGTGAATGGTTTCAGTCTCGCTGTCGCTGATGCAGCTAATTTGCCCTTTAAGGATTGCTGCTTCAAGTTGACGGTCATCTCTTTCGCCCTACATGACATGCCTCACCTTATAAGGGCCATGGTTCTCAGGGAGATTGTCAGGGTCACTGTTCCCGGCGGATTAGTTGTGGTTGTTGATTACTCACTGCCTCGGAACAGAGTTCTTAGGCTCCTGGCTTACAGCTTCATAAAGCTGTATGAAACAAGGTATTTCAGCGGGTTTGTTAGGTCTGGGCTTGAGAAAATGGTTTTAGGTGAGAGGGTTAGAGTGATCGCCTCCTATCCCGCCTTGCTAAACCTTGCAAGGATAGTTGTTGGAAAGAAAAGTTGAATAGCTGAGTGCTAATTGTTTCCTTGCCCGGGTTATTAATGGGTTATAGGGGTTTAAGGGTGTTTAGTAGGGCTATTCCTAGAAGTAATGTGAAAATGGAGGCTGTTATTACGCCGTTGAAACCTGAGTAAAGGTAGAGGGGGTATATGATTGTGGGGCCTAGTGCATATCCCAAAAACCTTGTGAATCCATAGATGGACGTGGCTGTAGCCCTCATGCTTGGGTTGACTTCGACGGCCAACGTGTTTAGCGGTGTAAAAGTCATTGTGGTTGAAAAACCAAGGAGGAAAAGGAGGAGAAAGAGAAATGTCAGGTTTATGGGTTGGAGGAAGAGTAATGAAAAGATAAGCGAGCAAATTAATCCGATAAATGTTGTTTTTTTCCTGCCTATTTTATCGGTTAAGATGCCTGCCATGATGCCTGCAGGAAGCCCTCCGAAACCGCTAAGGGAGAGATATTCCCCAATAACTTTTTCGGTGAGCCTATATGGCTTAAGGGTGAGGATGTCTGACAAGTAGGTTAGGATGTTTGTACGGGTGAAAAATAACATGAACCCTATTAGCCCTATTGTCAGGGTCCCTCTATGCAAAAAACCCTTTTTCAGTTTACTCCAAGCTTTTTCTTTTTTGTTTCTTAACCTTTCTTGCTTAACAGGCAAGGAAGTGATTGAGAGTAATGTTATAAGCAGCGTAATTATGGCTAGGAAAAGGAAACTTGTCCTCCAATTGGTTGAAGCAAAGTATCCTCCTGCAAGCGGCCCAATTGTTGAGCCCAAGGTTATTGACACTGCCACGCCCCCCATAACCCTTCCCCTTAACCTTTTTTTAAAATGGTCGCCGACTAATGCCATGACCAATGGCGAGACAAGGGCTATACCTACTCCTTGAATAAACCTGCTTAGCAGGAAAACATGGAACACTGGTGAAAGAAAGGCCAGCATGGATCCCGTGCTATACAGGGCTAACCCGCTTGAAATAAACGTTCTCTTCCCACCTAGGATGTCGCTGATCGGCCCAGAGAAAAGCTGGATTACGCTAAAGGGAACCATGAAAAACATGATTGAAAGGCTGATCATGAAAATATTGACGTTAAAGGCATCCTTCAAGTTTTTAAACATTGGAAGTATCATGTTTCCTCCGAAGGGACCTAGGAAACTTGTCGACATGATTATGAAAATGAAGACTGTGGATTTAAGTCTGGACATCCCCTTCTCCTCAGCTTAACCTGTGATAAAATGGTTACTCAAGTCATTGGTCCTCGTGCTTGAGTTTGTTTAGTTTTCCCTTTAAGAGGAACTCTGCGGCTTCAACAGCTTTTTCACACTCAGGAAGCTCATAAATAGTTACGTGGTTGTCCCTTAAGATGTGGAAGGGTGCATCGCCGATTTCCTTAACTATTAAGCTGTCTGTCTTGTTTTTTATGAGGAACTGGACGGCAAGTATGCCGTGTTTTCTTTTGGCTTGCAAGCCAGGGTTCTCCAGGGTTTTCCATCCCCTTATTTTCTTTTTCTCTAGGCTGATGAAGATGAAGTAAGGTGCCTTGCCGAAGTGTTCTGCAGGCGCCGAATCAAGGCCTTTCCTCTCTTTAACAGGCATGGCAACCAGTAACTCTTGTTTTTTAAGGGGTTCAACGTGTATTAGGAGGGAATCTATTTCTGGAACGGAGTTCTTTATTCTTTCCTCGGCTCTCACAGTTATGGAGTGGGCCTCATCAACCGTCAATTTTTCGTCAACTTCGATCTTTGCTTCACCAAAGATAAAGGGCCCTGACCTCCTTATTTTAAGTTCCTTAACGCTTTTTACTCCCTCTGTCGTC
>JAOZGF010000191.1 GCA_027491845.1 Thermoproteota archaeon
AAAGAAGATTACAAACTTAATTTGGAGTATGAGATTGTGATGCCGTTGGAAACCAAGGAACGCGGCTGTTGATTGGGAAGGAAAGAAAATGAATTAGAGTTGTCACTTTAAGTGTCAAAAAATGCAGGTTTTTTCATCTTTGTTTCTTTACCTTAACGTTACTACTTTTTCAGCTTTACCTATTTCTTAAAGGCAGGTTTTCTTCTTTGCATGAACGCTGTTATGCCTTCCTTAGCGGCATCTAAGCACGCAACCTCTCCAAATGCTCTGTAGCTTATTTCCAAGGCTTCAGTCAAGGTCTGAGCTGCTGCAGCGTCCTTTATAGCTTTACATATGACTGAATCCACTTCTTTACTTAAGGCCAGTTCTCTTGCCATTGGTTTCTCAACCGGTTCAAGCTCGGCAATTTCTACAGGTCCTTCAACTATTTTTTCAACCCTTCCTTCCAGCTCCTTCACCTTTGAGACAGCTAGTTTAATGAGCTCGGAGTAGTCTTTAGCCAATTCAGTGACCATGCCTAGCTCTTTGGCTTCCCTAGCGGTGATCCTCCTCGCATACCTAATCATTTCATGGAATACCTTTGAAGCGTCTTTTCTTTCTCTAGCCCACTTCCTATAGGGGATAACCATTCCCCCTACACCGGGTAGGATCCCCAAGGTTACTTCAGGAAATTGGAACCAAGCGTTTTCAGTGGCAACTATTCCATGGCACCTTATAGCCAACTCTACTCCTCCCCCCAGCACCATGCCGTTAACAGCTGCAATAACCGGTTTGTCCATGGAGTCGATATGGACAAATAGTTTAGAGAATTCCCTGCAATACTCTATTGCTCCCTCTTTGTTTCCAAGGACAGGTAAGAATTTTTCTATGTCGGCTCCAGCTGAAAAAGCTGTTGTTCCGAAACCAGTAATTACGAATCCCTGAACCCTAGGGTTCGTTTCATTTTTTTTCAGGACATCAAGAATTTCATTGTTAACTTCGTCGCTTAACGCATTGAGAACATGCACCCTCCTTATGGTTACAAGCTTAACTCCATTAACTTCATCAACCAAAATGTTCCTATAGAAATCCTGATAATGTTTGAAGTCATGTGCCGGCAGAGGCATGCCCGGCCTCTCACGTCCAAACTTCTTCATCACACGTTTAAACTCAGCTTCACCCATTTCCCGCATGAAGTCAAACGGCCCTTTTCTAAACGCCAGAGCAACTTGGCAACCCATGTTTACATCATCTATTAAGGCAAAGCCTTTGTCCACGGCTTCACAACATTGTGAGAAAAGAACGCCTAGTAACCTGTCCCTTATAATGTCCCTGAGTTGGGGTGAAACCTCAACTTTTTCCCCGGGGCCAACCGTTTTCCAATTCTCAACCGAGAGAAGTATTTTAGGCGGCCTATACGCCTCGCTTTCCTCCATCTGTAACATGTTGCACTTATAAGAAATGGGGTTCCCCTTAGCTATGTTTAGAACGTAAAAAGGTCCTGCTGCAACAAATTCTTGAGCTACTGTATCTATTTCTGAGGCTGTTATTCCTTTGTCGAGGAGCCTGACAGCTTCAATTGACCAGTTATCGAAGACTCTGCTTAAAACATAGCCTATAACGTCTTTAACAAGAATGGGGGCTTTACCTAGATAGCTGAAAAGCCAGTAAAGATAATCAACTATTTCTCTTTCCACTTTCTCCCACAGGGTTATTTCTAGTCCGGGGTTCCTCCAGGCTGGAGCGAAGAAATGGACGTTGGTAGCTCTTTCAGGCTTCTTTAGGGCCGAAAAAATTCTCTTTGCAGGTATGGCACTTGTATTGGATGCTAAAATTGTTTCGTCATTAACTAAGCTCTCAACCCTTTTAAAAACCTCTTTTTTAATGGCTAGGTCCTCTGTCACCGCTTCAATTACAAGCTCTGACCCTTCAATCTTAGAGTAATCCGTTGTATAGGTTACGTTCGACCTCACTTTCTCTGCCTTTTCATTTGACATTTTCTTGAGACTTAATGCCTTTTCAACATAGGATTCAAGTCGTTTGCTGGCGGCTTTCAAGGCTTTCTCAACAACGTCCACGAACACTAATTCAACCTCGGGTAACGCGCTTTTAAGGAAATACCCGATATCTGGACCTATTCCACCAGCCCCTACAACAGCTATCTTCCCAGGGAAGGGTTTTTCAGGTTTAACTATCAATGGATTACGGTATCTAGGGTAAAAATCTTCAACCTTCACCATTTTTCATTTCACCAAAACAAGGATTTTTCATTAACAGCAAACTTTTTAACATGCTTTCCATGCTAAAGATAATAACTTGTTTCCTTAAAGAAAGTTAAAATGTGATAATTAAAAACCTGCTTGTTTTGGAGAAAACATGTTTTACTGCTAATAAAATCAACAATTCTTCGCTTTAACAACCTACAATACCAAGTGATAGAAGAAAGAAATGGAAAAATAGAAGTAATAAGTAATCTAAACGTTCCTTTAGGCTGCATTAAACTCAATAAAATTTCTTTAACACCTTAAAGTGTGTAAAAAGCCTGTGGAAAATTGCTGTGCAAGTTATAATCAGGGACAAAGAAACCAAAAATGAATAAAGCGACACCTGTTATTCTGGAACTGAAAAAGAGTCCTCAATAAGCGACAAATTGGCAGAAACACTGTAAATAATTCAACGTAGTGCAGTTGTTCCGTAATTCTTTGACCGGCAAGGGAACATGTTTAGTGTTAAACAGTCAATGGAAGATAAAGTAAGCCCTTTAAGCGGTTTCTTGTTCAAGCCATTTAAGGTAGTCTTTGTTGCCATTTACAATGGGCAAAACCACTATCTCAGGTACCTCGTATGTGTGTATCTCTTTAATCTTGTTCTCCAGTTTACTGTAAATTTCCTTTTTACTCTTTATAATACAGATCCACTCACTAGTCTTTTCTTTCTTATTTTTCCAGCGGTAAACGCTTGTCACAGGCCCAACAATCTGTACGCATGCTGCCAGCTTGTTGTCAATGAGTTCATCGGCTATCCTGAAAGCTTCTTTTTCATCGCTAGCACTAACAAAAACCTGTATGTACTCCATTTACAAGGCCCTCCGTTATCTATTTCATGCTTAATGCAAGGAAACCTTTTTTACTTAATCCTTTTACTTATCCTTACATCCCCAATTCTTTCTGATTCATTAACTAGGATTCTTAAGAGAACCCGGTCAATAATTGCTTTTTTCGCGTTAAAGTCTTGTTTACATTTTCCACAAGTAACGTCTGAACCTAACTCAGCAGCATACCAAGAGCACTCTGCATAGAACGTCCTGCAATATGGGCACTTAAAGAGGGAAACGTCCAGCCAAGCTTCTTTCATCCTTTTTAACCTCCTAAAACAGGGTTTGAACAAATTCGAAACGCTAATTTGAAATTAATAATTTATGTTATTTTACATTTTTTCACTATAGAAAAATATTTTAATTAAAAAATTACATAATTTTATGTAGACAGCAAATAAAGTAAACAAGGTAACGTGAAAACTAAATTTCCTTCCCGACTTGAGGTTTACATTTAACCATTCTCCCTTTAGGAACCTAGCAGAACACAAAATCTACGTGCTTAACTGGCTTTTCCAGACTTGTTATTTTCTTCCATTAAGTTGTTACTTTGAGTGGAGAGGTGATTTTCGCATGAAGGTGGCTGGAGGCTCTCTTGGCAGGGATATTCATGTTGCAGGCATACTAAATTTTCTTAGTTTAGCAAGGGAACTAGGTTACAAGACGTACTTTCTAGGACCAGCGAACTCTGTTGACTTATTTCTTAAGAAAATCAAGGAAATAGATCCTGACATCATCGGTGTAAGTTACAGGTTAAGCCCTGAAACAGCTGAATTCCTTCTAAGAGAACTTGGCGATAAGTTAAGAAAGGAAGGATTAGCTGCGAAAAAAATTGTTTTCGGCGGAACACCGTCGACAGGGAGGATTGCTGAAAAGATAGGGATCTTCGAAAAAATATTTACTGGAGGAGAAAGTAGGGAGGAAGTAATTAACTTTTTGAGGGGGAGAAAAGCTGGGGAACCTAGATTTTTTCCTTCTACGTTAATTGAAAGGATAAAGTGGAAGAGACCGATTTTGCGCCATCACTTCGGATTACCTTCATTGGAAGAAACAATTAAAGGCGTCAGGGAGATCGCTGAAGCGAAAGTCCTGGACGTTATATCCATCGGACCTGATCAAGATGCTCAAGAGTATTTCTTTCATCCAAGCCTTCAAGATAATCGTAGGAGGGGGGATTGCGGGGTCCCTATCAGGAAACCTGATGATCTGCGCAGGATTTATGAGGCTTCACGTTGCGGGAACTACCCCTTGCTGAGGTGTTATTCAGGAACTAACGACCTTATAAAGATGGCTGAAGTTCTTGTTGAAACAATAAATAATGCTTGGTGCGCTATCCCGTTAATGTGGTACAATGTGTTGGATAAAAGGAGTAAAAGGTTGCTTAGGAATTCCATACGTGAGAATCAGGAGCTCATGAAGTGGTATGCGGAAAGAAACATTCCTGTTGAAGTGAATGAATCCCATCACTGGAGTCTTCGCAGGGCGCCTGATTCAATTGCTGTCGCTATGGCATATATAGCAGCCTATAACGCGAAGAAAATGGGTGTTAAGCATTATGTGGCACAATATATGTTTAACACTCCAAACGGGGTTTCCCCTAAAATGGACCTGGCTAAGATGCTTGCTAAAGTGGAATTGATCGAGTCTCTTCACGATGAAAACTTCACAAGTTTCAGGGAAGTTAGAAGCGGCCTACTTAGTTTTCCAGCGGATCCAGACCGTGCAAAGGGGCAACTTGCTTCTTCGGTTTACTTGGCCTTGAACCTTAACCCGCACATTGTGCACGTTGTCGCGTATTGTGAGGGGATGCATGTAGCTAGGCCAAAAGAAATAATAGAAAGCTGCAAAATGGTTGAACAAATCATAGAAAATTACAAGTTAGGAGTTCCAGACATGACATTGGATCCTGTTGTGCAGAAAAGGAAAAAAGAACTTGTGAGTGAAGCTTTGGTTTTGATTAACGCGATAAGATCCCTGGGAGATTCAGGAGATCCATTGACAGATCCGGAGGTTCTTTCAAGGGCAGTTGAAATAGGGTTACTGGACGCACCTGATTTAAAGGGTAACAAATATGCAAAGGGCGAGATACATACTGAAATCATTAATGGAGCCTGC
>JAOZGF010000197.1 GCA_027491845.1 Thermoproteota archaeon
GCGGTGTCAGCGAATCAATTATCAATAATTTGTTAGATGCAGCGGGTCTTATTCCTATTGTGGGGAACATTATAACTTTATGTAGGAAGTTTAAGGATCTCATGGACGTACTTGAAAACTCTATAAACCCTGGAAAACTAAGTGGCAGATCCGCGCTATCCGTGGGTTCATGCGTCACCAGCTTAATTGGAGACGCTGGAAAAATGAAAGACGCAGCCGTGGAAGATGAGGACATTGACAGAGGAGAGTCGGAAGAAAATATTGATCAACCGAAAATACAAAAAAAGCTTTTGAACTTCACAAATTCCTTCAGTCACTTTTCAAAAAAGAAGAAATTCCCCGTCAACAAGGGGGAGGCTTGTTGTAAATATCAACTGCACTTGTTTTCTCAAGTGTTCAGGTCAGATGAGAAATCCCATTCACATTCATTCTGCGTTGCTCATGCACCCTTCTTGTCCATCGAAGACATAAGTTTTTAATGAAAGTTCCAGGATCCGTTAAGTTTTTTTAAATTTTCTTTAATTAATTTTAGGTTAAATTAATTTACCGAGAAAGTTGGAAGGTTAGAGCATTTTTGTTAAATGTTTTTTAGGTTCCTTTAAACCTCTTTTTAGGTGTTTTACGTTTTTACAGAACTAACTGCATATGTTTTCTTCTATACCTCATTTTTGCAGCTATTTTTTGCGCTGTTGTTCTTTCGCTCCTAATAGTTTTCTTCTGTCAGGTGAAGCCTGCATTCAGGCCTCTGTGAAGTTTTAAGCCCACTTTACTCTGGAGATCTGGCCTCCCATTGCAGTTTATTAGGTTATCCATGTTGTTTCTATTTCCTTTATCTTGGTTAGATGCGGGTTGTCTGTCACGCATTTCCCCTTTATCTTTTGAGCTGTAGCCGCTATTATGCTATCTGCCAGCAGTATCCCGTATTTATGTCTTAGTTCAGCTGACTTTTCCGTGATCTCTAAGTCAACAGGCACTAATTTGAAATCCTTGGTCAGCAGGTCTGTCCTCAGTTTAGCTGTCTCTCTTCCCTCTTTCTCCAATGTTAACCTTGTAAATTTCATGTATAACTACCGTTGAGATGTACTTTTGCCTTGTGAGCTTTATTTCATTAATTGTTTTCTTCAGTGTTTCAGGTTCCTTGAGTAGAAGTGTTCGAAGAAAAACCTTGTGTCATAGGTTTTCATCATAGGTCTTCGTTCCTCAATTTATCTAGTTTCTTTTTCATCTCGGCTGGTGTAGCAAATTTTGGGTCTGTACCAGCTAGATCCACCGTTGTTAGCAGCAGATGGAAAGATGTTTCTCTTAACTTAAACAGTTTTTCAAAGGCTACATGGAGCTCTTCATGAGAGCAAACAAACTTCACATTCTCCTCATAAAAGTTCCAAACTCCTTCATCGGTTTCCTTATCAAAGTATCTCAACAACTCTGCCATTAAGCTTCACAGTTAACTTATTGATTATTTCTCTTCCAACTATTACTTCGTAGGAGAGATCTTCAGGTGAAACAGGCACATAAACTAGTAAGTCTCCTAAACCCATCACTTTTTCGCCTTTCTTAGTTATTAGGGAGCCGTTTACTTTAAATAGTTCGCATTCAACAGTTCTTTCACCCACAGCGTATAATGTTGTTTTACCTATGATTTCACAGTTTTCAAGTAGCAAAGCTAGATCTTCGTTAGCGTAAACTGAACCGTCGAATCCTGTATCCATTAAACATGGACCTAAAAACTTTTTTCCACCAGCCCTTAGTTCAAGCCAAATAACTGGAATGCTGGGCAGTTTCCTTCCTGAGAGATCTAAGCCGTTTTCCACATAGAGATAACTAGCTTTCAACTTCAATCCACCGAGGAAGGGGAAGCCTGTGTTTCCTCAAGCTAGGTGAGGGGGCTCTAGGCCTAATTTTCTTGAGAGAAATAACGACACTAGGCCCCTTATAAGGCTTATAAATCCTTAACAGCTTTATTAGCTCTGCTGCTCCCAGTTCACCTGTTTTTTCAGCCAGTTTCTCCATGTCAAGTTTTTCTATGAACTCTTTCACCTTCTCACCATAGCCTTCCTCCTTGAGAACTTTTATCAGCCATGCTGCGCCAAATGCTGCTCCCAGTTCACCTGTTTTTTCAGCCAGTTTCTCCATGAGACGTAGAGAGGTTTCAGGGTATTCTGAGATTAAATAGTGAAGTAATGCTTCAGAAACAATCTGAGACTTAGAGGCTTTAAAAGGATCGTGTTTTATAGCTTCTTCAAGGGCTTCTGCAATTTCCTCGGGAACCCTGACCCAGATCTTTTTCACAACAATCATCCTTTATCCTCTTTAAATCAAAGAAACACTAACCCAATAAAACTAAATAAATTGTGATACTTTTCAGGGTTGAAGTGGAAAGTACTGAAGAAAAAGTTGGGATAAATTTTAAGTGTTTAAGCTTTGAAACCATGAACGTTAATTGTCAATGGCAGCCATAAGAATGTTCCTCTACTCTTTTCCTCAAATTATTCCTCCTTCAGTCCCTCGTCCTCTGAGAACTGTTATGTTGCTTTTTCTGCCATTTCAACTGACTATGCTCTGTTTCTACATGGTCTCTAGGGAAAAGCCCGATTCAAACTTTAAATACTATGAGGGTTATTGGCAAACTGAATTAGTCAGCTATGACCTCTGTTAGTTGTTCTCTTTTAACCGACAAGTTGTTAAGTTCACCCATCGCTTTCCAAGCCTTTGAAACAGAATGAACAGCCTTTGCAGGGTAGATGTTTACGTCCATTTCAACGATTATTGGAAAGGGAGTTGGTATGCCCATGCCCCAGGCTAGCGCTTCATGATCCGCCAATCCAGCAAGGTATTTGGCCATGTACTTGTTTCCGAATTCTGAATACCTTATAACAGCGTCTTGATCGTTTCCTGACTTCAATCTGAAACAAATAGTAGTATTACATTGGCTGATGACGTTTTTTGAAACGTATGCAGGCCTTTGAGAGACAATTATGAAGCCAAGGTTGTACCCGCCTGATTGACTTATAGCCTCTG